>DAORIL010001106.1:0-1507 GCA_035438525.1 Pyrinomonadaceae bacterium | reverse complement strand
TGAAAAAGGGCTTTACTGCCAATCAAATCCGGCAATTTCCGAAATTGCATTCCGGCGGCTTCGACGGCGCAAGTAGTCGCCGATTTCCAACGCGGCGTTTCCGTAAAAAATCGCGGAGTATAAGCGTTTGCAAAAACATTCGGCTCGATTTTCCTTTGTTTTAATTGTAAAAAAATCGAATTTTCTTTAATAATTTCCCGCATTGCCTCATTCGGAAAACCTTGTTTATGATAACCGAGCGTTTGCGGTATGTTAATTCCCGTATAAATTGTGGTCTGCCCTGACGCACTTTGCGGACGACCTTCGACACCGAGTTTTGCATTGGTCGCAATCAAAATACCACCTGATGAAATTGTTGATTTTTCATCATTAAAATGCGCCAATGGTTCTAAATTTGGTATTTGTGCAAACGGATTCAATTCAGTTTTCGAGCCAATCCCGACACCATCTAAAAAATCATTAAAACCGACGTTATCTCATTCATTTGCATAGATTAGCACTTACTTCTTTTGAATCATACCGCTTAAATAATTATTTTTTGAAGATGTGATTTTTATAAATTCTTTCGTTTTGAAAACTTTTTCATCTTCAAAAACATTAAATTTTCTAAAATTTAACTTTAAGTCCTGAAATCATATTGACAAAACTCGTAAAAAAAAGTTACCTTTCTTTAGTTTCTATTTTATTTCTTGTCGAGTAATTTTGCACCTTTTCCCTAATTCCCTTAATCAATTCGGCAAAAGGTTATTTGTTATTCAATATTTTTTTTTGAGGAGTGGAAAATTCTATGTCTTTTACACAAATATGTAAATTTAATTGTTCGCTGACAATGAAGGCGGCGGCGGTGATGATGGTATTTTTAGGAGTGTTGGCGATGAATGTCGGCACGGCGCGGGCGCAGGCGTTTTCGGAGGGTTTCGAGACTGTTCCGGTTGCCGGCTGGACGACGCAGAACAACAGTCTGCCGGTTGGCACGACCAACTGGTTTCAGGGCAACACGACCGTTTTTCCGGCACAAGCGGGAACGGCAACGTCGTATATCGGCGCAAATTTCAACAACACGACCGGCACGAACACGATCAGCAACTGGCTGATTTCACCCAACCGGACGTTTTCCAACGGCGATCAAATCAAGTTTTGGACACGCACCGTAACGAATCAACAATTTCCCGACCGTTTGCAAGTGCGGCTTTCGACTGCCGGCACCAGCACGAATGTAGGAACGGGACCGACCGGATTAGGCGATTTTACGACGCTGTTGTTGGACATCAATCCGATGTATGATTTGGGCGTGTATCCGTCGGTATGGACGGAATTCACGATTACCATCTCAGGCTTGGCAGGACCGACATCGGGCAGAGTAGCATTCAGATATTTCGTGGAATTAGGCGGACCGACGGGAGACAATTCGGACTTTATCGGAATTGACACCTTCAGCTACACCCCTGGAACACCTGTTGTTGCAGGAGATGCGCCGGTTGACTTTAACGGCGACGGCAAAACCGAT
>DAORIL010001105.1:0-1510 GCA_035438525.1 Pyrinomonadaceae bacterium | reverse complement strand
CAAACATAATGATTGAAGTTCGCGCACCAACACGTTGAACGATTCAGGGATTCCCGCTTCAAAATTAGCTTCGCCTTTCACGATAGCTTCATAAATCTTCGAGCGTCCTGCTACATCGTCCGATTTACAGGTCAAAAGTTCTTGCAAGATATGCGCCGCGCCGTAGGCTTCCAACGCCCAAACTTCCATTTCCCCAAATCTTTGTCCGCCGAATTGAGCTTTACCTCCAAGCGGTTGTTGGGTAATCAATGAATATGGTCCGATTGAACGAGCGTGAATCTTATCATCAACCAAATGCGAAAGTTTGAGCATATAAATGTAACCAACCGTTACTTTTTGCTCAAATTGTTCGCCTGTCAAACCATCGTAAAGACGAGTTTTGCCTGATGGTCCGACCATATTCGGCAAACCTAATTCGTCTGAAAGATCGTTGGCTTTTTTGATATATTCCTTGATTTCCGGTTCTCTTGCACCGTCAAAAACAGGTGTAGCGAAATGGAAACCAAGCATTTTTGCCGCCCAGCCCAAATGCGTTTCAAGAATTTGTCCGACGTTCATCCGCGAAGGCACGCCCAACGGATTGAGAACGATTTCGACCGGAGTTCCGTCCGGCAAATACGGCATATCTTCTTCCGGCAAAATGCGGGCGATAACCCCTTTGTTACCATGACGACCAGCCATTTTATCGCCGACAGAAAGTTTACGTTTCATGGCGATAAAGACTTTGACGAGTTTGATAACTCCGGGAGGAAGTTCATCACCTTGTTTTAATTTAGTGATTTTTTCCTCGTAAATGTCGCTCAAAATGTTGATTTGACGCTCAGTGCGTTGTTCATATTCTTTAATTTCTGCCAGAATATCAGCTCCGCCTGCAGCAACTTCGGCTCTCCGCAAAAGTTTGGTCGAAATTCCAGTCAGCATTTCGCGGGTAATGGTTTCACCTTTCGAAATTAAAACTTCGTTGTCATCAACTAAATCTTTAGCTAACTTGCGACCATCGAAAAGCTCATAGATCCGCTCGTCACGTTGTTCGCTCAAAATACGGATTTCGTCTTCGAGGTCACGACGCAAACTGTCTTCTTCATTCGCTTCGATGTCGAGTGAACGTCCATCTTTTTCTTGACCTTTACGGGTGAAAACCTGAACGTCAACCACAGTTCCGTCAATTCCCGGAGGTGCCGTCAAACTTGCATCTTTTACGTCACCGGCTTTTTCACCAAAAATCGCGCGAAGCAATTTTTCTTCCGCAGTTAGTTGAGTTTCACCTTTCGGCGTAACTTTTCCAACTAAGATTGAACCCGGTTTGACTTGTGCACCGATACGGATAATTCCTGAATCATCCAAATCGCGGAGCATATTTTCACCAACGTTTGGAATATCACGGGTAATTTCTTCCGGTCCAAGTTTAGTGTCACGAGCTTCGATTTCGAGTTCTTCGATGTGAATTGAAGTGTAATAATCTTCTTTCACTAATCGTTCCGAAACCAAAATTGCGTCTTCAAAGTTGTAA
>DAORIL010001104.1:0-1512 GCA_035438525.1 Pyrinomonadaceae bacterium | reverse complement strand
CCAACTTTGTCTTTAAGCATAGTTTTTAGAAGGGGATAAAGTGTAAAAGTGAAAATAAAAAAAAGCAAGTCCGATTTTACACCTTTCTTGCTTTTTATTGTAACTTTTTAATGATTAAGCCGCAAAAATCCTTTGCAAAGTTTCAAAATCAAACCAGCGAATTTCGACATCGACCGGCGTATTGGCAAATTTATCGGCAACAGTTGAGCGTAATCGTGTTTCGGCTGCCTGATCAAGCTGGGTAACTAAAACCAATAACAAAACGAGTTTAGTATTGGGACGGATTTTATTCAGAATTTTTTTAGTTGAATCAACTTTGCGGAGAATTGAATTAATTTTGTCCTGAGAAATATCGGGCGTTACCAAAAAAGTCACTTCAATACATTTGATCAATTCGTGGTCGATCAAAATCGCATCAAAATCGGCTCTTTCCAGTGAAACGTGGCGTTTGAGTGAAACTTCTCCCTCTTGTTCAATGTTTCTGAGAGCTAAATCTTCGCCGACAATATAAGCGGAGCGTAAATCGCTCATTTGGCTTTCCGGAATCTCTAAAAGCGATGCAAGTCCTGCAATCTCATAATTCAGCTTGCGCTGCTGTTTTTCCGGAGACATTAATTGCCAGGGAATTTCGTCATCTTTTTCGTTAACAAAAAGTTTTCGGAAATGACGCAAAATCAGCCAGATCGAAAGTAATAATCCAAAGACCGGAAACAACGCTAAAAAGGCGATAAAAGCCCAGCGTTGAGCGGAATCTAAATTCGCTGCTGAAAAACTAAATCCGATACTAACCGCCAAACAAACCAAAACAATTAACGCAATGATCAGCGTCAAATAATTACGGGACGGGTTGATAAACTCAAGCAATGAAACTTTGTTACGTTCTGTCATTTTTGCAATTTTAAATTTGAAATTCTAAATTCCAAATTAAGTTGCAGTGGAGCAATAATCGCGAATTTACCAATTTCAAAACCTTTGCTTTTTTTATTTTAATTTAGAAAATTATTAGAGTTAAATTGATAATAAACCGAAAATTCCGCTAAGACAAAGTAAAAAGTAAAAAGTAAAAAGTAAAAAGTAAGAACAAAAAGAAAAAGGGACGAAAAATTTCCTCCCTCTTCTTTAAATTTATTGAGTTATCAGCCCGCTTATCGAAGGCTGTTCTGACCATAATTATTTATGCTGAAACGCTTCTTTCAAACGGAATATCATCGAAATGAGTCATTGTTTTGAACGCTTTAAACCGTGCATTGATTTCCGGATAATCAAGCGCATCAACTCTTTCAGTGCCGAATTTTTCGACGTTAAACGAAGCCATGACAGAACCGTAAATCATCGCGCGACGCAAAACTTCGTTGGTAATTTCTTTTTGGCTGGCAATGTAGCCCATAAATCCGCCGGCAAAAGTATCGCCTGCGCCGGTCGGGTCGAAAACGCTTTCGAGTGGATAAGCAGGACACGCAAAATATGAATCTTTGGTGAAAAGTGTTGCACCATACTCACCTCGTTTAATGA
>DAORIL010001103.1:0-1517 GCA_035438525.1 Pyrinomonadaceae bacterium | reverse complement strand
GCAAGTATTCAGCATGAATTGCCAACTGATGAATTAATGCCAACCAGCGGAATTCCTCAAGTTGTTCGACGACCTTTTTGGGAACGTGGAAGTGACAATATTCTGTTTACAATCAATGAATTAAAACAAAAATACCCGAAACTCGATTACAAAAATTTAACGATAATGGGGCATTCAAATGGTGGAGATATATCGGTTTTATTTGTCGAAAAACATCCCGAATCAGTCAAAAAACTCATTACTCTCGACCAAAGAAGAATGGCTTTTCCAAGAATTAAAAAGCCCAAAATTTATTCAATCCGTTCCAGCGATCAACCTGCCGATGAAGGTGTTTTACCAACTCCAAACGAGCAAAAAAAATTCGACATTACCATCATTAAATTGGCAAATACTATTCACAATGATATGGACGATAACGCCAATTCTGAACAGCGAAAAGAAATTAACGACTTGATAATAAAGTTTTTAGCCGAAAAATAATCAAAATCGAATAATCGGTTAAATCATTATAAAAATATGGAAATACAAGAGTTATTGAAAGACAAAATTGTGTCAGATCCAATCGGAAAATGGTCAAAAGAACTTTTAGAGGTTTATGAAGACAAAGCTAAAAATGAACTTTTAACCAAAGAAACTGCTGAAATTGGGTTGCTTATTTTGAATAGACACCCCGAATGGAAAACGAAAAGAGAAAATTGGGCGGTTTTACAAGTCTTTGAATTAAATTCCGAACGCTATCAAAGAACCTTTGAGATGGTGCCCGAAGACAGCTGTAAATCCCAGGAATTAAAAAATCTGCTCATTTATTTTTGTGGCGAAGAAAAAGCAAAATATGTCTCGCACGCCTGGGACAAAATCCGTTTTGAAATATATCAAACAGGTTACGCCCGACGTTCTTTTCGCGCTCCCGAAAATCGTAACTTGTATTTTCTCAATCAATTAAACTTTTTAATTAGTGTTCTTCCGCAGATTTTCACACACGGTAGTTATCCGAAATATGAAAAGACTTTTTATGAACTGAGTGTTACGGAACAAGCCAAATACGATCATTTGTTAAATGGCGGACACAGTTTGTTCCGTCTCTGGTCAGCAGCACTGGATTTAAATAATCAGGAACTTTATCAACAACTGGAAGACATCATTTTCAATAAAGATGAGGTCGGAAAAGTGACACGAAATTTGATTAAAGCCTTGCTCAATAGCGAAAGTGAAAAGTCTTGGGAGTTGGTTGAAAAACTTTTGTTGGCAGCGCAGCGTCAGGAAGGTTTACGGCAAACGATTCTCGAAGCTTTGGACGAAACCAGCACGGGGGCGTTGAAATATATGATCAAAGTCATTATTGACAACAAATTAACGCGGTTTTCGTCCGTTGTGCGAAGTGTTGATGTGTGGGCTGGTCTTGGTTGGGAAGCCGAGCGTGAAACTACCATCAAAAACTTTTTGGAAAAGGCGCACGAATATCTGGAATCGCCCGAAAAAATTCTCGCCGCCATCAAAAGTGCAAACAACACCGATGT
>DAORIL010001102.1:0-1519 GCA_035438525.1 Pyrinomonadaceae bacterium | reverse complement strand
GATTTAAGCGATGGATTTCATCAATGAATAAAACATCGCCTTCTTCTAAATTGGTCAAAATTGCGGCTAAATCTCCCGCTTTTTCGATAATTGGTCCGGCAGTGGTTTTAAGCGACGAACCCATTTCGTTGGAAATAATTACGGAAAGTGTTGTTTTGCCCACGCCGGGCGGACCGGTCAACAAAACGTGGTCGAGAGCCTCACGGCGAGACAAGGCGGCCTTCATAAAAATCCGCAAATTATCTTTTACTTTGCGCTGTCCGATATATTCGGCAAGTCGTGTCGGGCGCAAAGAAAGTTCGATTTGGGCTTCGTCATCCATCTGCGAGCCGTCGCGGTTATCAAAATTTTCTAGGTTTTCTGTCATTTTAAGGTTTATTCTTCAAATAAATTGTAAAGTTTTCCATAAAACAGTTCACGGGTTTTATCGTAATGAATTTCGTATTTATCCAAAGAACCTGCTCGTCCGCGATAATCAATTTGATAAACCCAAACGCCTTTTTTATTGGGTTTATGCCCAAAAAGATAATCTGCCCAAAACCCGTTGGAAATTTTATCGTGCGTTTTTAACTCAATCGGATATTGAATAACTTTATCTTGTTTTTGGCTGTAACCGATCAAAGTTGTATCCAAACCCATACAAGCAAGAGCGTTGAACAGTGCGAATTCGTAAGGTTTACCGTCGGCATTATAATCTTTCAAATTCATCAAAATAGGTTTGCCTTCTTTGTTCTTGTCAATTTTGGGGACAGTGTAATATCCACGATGGATCAAATACGGCAAATCAATTGAGTTTTCTCCATTAGTATCAATTTCAATGGTGTTAATCGTCTTTTTTGTTTTCAAATCAATCAGCGAAACATTTGCCTTTCCCGAATAATAATGACCGCGAGTTTCTTCGGGGCAAGTATAAACTTCCTTTGCATCACGGGGATTTTTAGTTGGATTGGGCATCCATAAAATTAATTGACGTGTTGCATTAACATTTGCTTTTTCAAGAATTACGGCAGTTTTTGGGATTTCTTGAGCAAATAATTGTCCAATGAATAAGAAAACTAAAAAAAAACTAAATCTAACCATATTAAATTTTATTTAAAACCTATCAATCATTTACTATTTAAATTTAAGGGAGTCGGGTCACTTTCACTTGGTCTGCCATATTTATTCCAAATGTATATTTTATAAGAAGCAAACGGTGGCAGAATTGTTCCAATTAAAGAGATTCCAAGTATAATGAATCCAAAAGTTAAAGGGTTGGGTTTGTCTCCGGCTCTCAAGAAGATAACATCATTACTAATTTCGTGTTTTAGAGAAGAAATCAATCTTTGTGATTCAGAATCAATTGAGTCGAATCCAACTAAAGTGACTCCTGAAACCGAAAATTCATCAGTTGCTTTTACTTTGTCATCTGGAAGCCAAGTATCCAAGTTCTCAAGTTTAGTCTCATTCGGCAAATAATATTTAACCAAAACTTTAACCTTTGAATTTTTATTTTCCAATTGAGAATTTAGTTCATCAG
>DAORIL010001101.1:0-1521 GCA_035438525.1 Pyrinomonadaceae bacterium | reverse complement strand
CCGAGTCGATGAAGTTCGTTGTAACTGCCGTAAATATCCTGAGTTATCCAGGTTCCACGTTGCCCGTTGCGCTTAATTTTGGCACAGGCATAAACCACATCAGCAAAGGCTTTATCAATCGTAAAAGTAAATTCCGAACGCTGTTGAGTTTTGCGTAAACTCTTTGGAATGTGCAGTTCCGTAAACTCCATGATTGCTCTTTCCGGCGGACAAAACCACGGCACAAGGTCGTAACCGTCGATCATCCACGGAAAAATCCCCTGTTTGTAAGCATGCAGCAAATTTGTCGGATTGAGAAAATCCGTCTCGCTGACGCACACCACACCATCGGAGTTTTGGCAAAATCGAGGATTTGGAAAATCAATCAAAATCATAATCGGGAACTTTTTTAATGTAACGCCATCCGTCACGGTGGCTGTCCGTGAGGTGCGTCTCGCCCTCACGATTCCGTTGTTTAAATTCAACTTATGCAACAAGTAATGCCAAGTTATAATTATCAAATAAAGTCTTTAATAATTAAAGTTTCGCCACCGAGACGGATGGCGGAACAGCCAGCGAGACGCTAGCGTTACAATTTTCCGCAGTCAGTTCTAAATCTTAGGGAACATTTTTCTTTCCTTGTTGTCTAAAGAAATAATAAGTCGGATAAGGATAAAATATGAAACGCTTGCGCCAAGTTTTCAGAATTTCGCTGGCAAAAATCTTTTTTGTGGCTAATTATGTCATTTGTTTAGCGATTTTTGATTGGAACAAATTCTTTCGATATTTGAATACGCCAGCGAAAGTTAATTGTCATCTTCCCCCGCCAAGTAGAGGAGATGGAATAGACATTTGTTTTTCTCCTTCAATTATTGACCCGATTATTTATTTCATTGGAATAATTCTCTCCATTCTTTTTCTTCCTTCAATTGTTATCACAGAAATTACTTTAGAAATGTTTAAAAAAACTTTTCCCTTGTGGTGTCTTGATACTCGCGACATCATTTACATCCCAATATTTGCCGTAATCAATTCATTTTATTGGATTTCACTCGTTTATTGTATTGAATTGGCTCACGCTAAATATTTACAAATCAAACCTCCGACCAAAAAGCCTCTAAGTATTTTTCCAGACTAAATATTTTTCTCTTGACATCTACGAAAGGCTTCGTATATTATCCAAATCTACGAAATGCTTCGTAGATAAAAATATGAGCAAACAGCCAACAACATCCGAATTAGAAATTCTTAATATCCTTTGGGAAAAAGAAAGTGCAACGGTGCGCGAAGTTTTTGAGGTTATCAGCGCAACCAAACCGATTACCTACACAACGGTTCTAAAACTGATGCAAATTATGACAGATAAGGATTTAGTCGAGCGCGATGAGCAAGGAAAAGCGCATCTTTATCGAGCCAAAATTGCCCAGGCAGAAACGCAAAAAGGAATGGTCAGCGAATTATTAGAAAAAGTTTTTCGCGGTTCGGCGATGGAATTGATGCAGCATATTTTGGAATCTAAAAAGACTTCGCCCGCAGACATGA
>DAORIL010001100.1:0-1527 GCA_035438525.1 Pyrinomonadaceae bacterium | reverse complement strand
AACTTTTGAATATCACGAAGTAAAAGGCTATCTCGATAAACAAAGCGCGACCAAACTTAAACGCTTCCGCCGTTGTTATCCACATCTCAAAATCAAACTTATTGATGCGGAAAGCTATTACTCGATCCGAAAACAATTTCACAAGATCTTACCTGATTGGGAATGAAGTTTTTTTTCGGTTCGCTCCATTGGCTGAAGAGTGTATTTTCAGCGATTGGAGGGAGGTTTTGGCACAATAAAGGTGGAGATAATGACTATGCCGAACAATGAAATTTTAAATACCCTGACACCTAATCCGTTCCGGGTAAAATTAGTGAAAGCTCAGAACAGGTTTGAAAAGATCAGGTCGCAAAAAGAAAGTTTCGAGAAAAATGCGATGCCGGGGACGGCGGTCACGGGTAGTGCCGGTGTGTCGGCCAGAAGAATCCGTTTGTTAAGTAAAAATATCGAAAAACGGATAGAACTGGCTAAAAATTATCTGGCCGCCCAACAAGAGGTTAATTATCTGCAAAATATGGTGGAACTTTTTGCGGCAGGCAAGATCAATGAACGCGGACGATCTCTGACCGAAAAAAAGTGTCTCAAGAGAAGACCCGCATCTCAAATAAAATTGTCCCCCGCCGAGCGTTTATTTGTCGGTTTCTTTGCCGGTGGGATCAGTTTTGCCGATACATCCAAAGAAGTAGCCGGTGATTATAAAAAAATTGCCTTTTTGCCTTACGGAACTTTAGAGTTATCCGTGCACTCCCCTCACTCCGATCTGCTTCCGTTAGTGCTTGAAAAAGCTCATTCCTTCCAGAACCGCAAAGGGGAAACTCTTCAGATCAGCACCACCGGACAAACTGTCAAACTTGGTTGGAGAATGGTTTCCTGAAAAGAAACCATTCAAAGAATGGCGAACTAAGAAAATTAAAAGCAAAAAGGAGATTTATGGAGAGATTGAACCCGATAAAAGAACAAACGAGCCGCCAGGAATTTGTGGATCAGGCGATTTTTGCTCTGCTGCAAGAATTGGTTCCGGCTCATTATCGCGGACGGGAAATCGAATGGGACCAAGAAATGATCGCCGGGATTCGTGAGTGTCTGCAAAGCAGTATATTTTTAAGTAAAAAACTGCCGGTTTCTGAACTGGACAATTTTAAACGGGAATTCTACCCGGTGGCTGAAGATATTGGGGGAGCAGAACAGTTGGAATCCGGTGCGAACATACCGGCCATGGACAACTCAATTCTTTCGGGACTGAAACTGAAAAGGGAAATACAAGAAAAAATACCTCTGATCAATATTTCGTATTCTCACCCTGCCCTGGGTCTCAACCGGAAACATCCGTTGTGGTATGCCGGACTTGGTTCAATTGCCATCCTTTCTTATCAGGGAACAAAGGTGGAAATTCTTTCGGTTGGTTGTGCCGAAGTTGATTTCAATCCGGGTTGCGCTACCGGGAAAAATATTCGGGAGCTGGCTTTGAATTTAGGCTATACCGACGAAATTTTCCAGGAATTTAGTGAAAACGGTCAGGCTCATAAT
>DAORIL010001099.1:0-1530 GCA_035438525.1 Pyrinomonadaceae bacterium | reverse complement strand
CGCTCGGTAATCAGCTTCGCAATGATCCCGAAATGGTCAAAAAATTTTATTCCCATCCGCTGGTCTCACTAGCCAACGTGGAGCAGGGAAAGGATCGTTTGACGGCTCTTAAAGTAATGACCAGAGCCGGCTTTTCGGTTTTTCGCCGCAATGAACGCCGGGGCCAACCGATCACCATCAAAGACGCGGGCGAATTCGGCTACTGGATCGACAATAAAACGGTGGAAGTCTTAGCTGAGATCGGTTTTTCGCCGGATTCGCAAAGCTATCATACCGACCGTTTTATAATTGACCTTGACCCGCGAGACAATTTTCCGCTGGCAGATCTCAAAGCTGTTACCAAAGAAGCATATCGCCGACTGCGCCGGCATCCGTGGGTTGACGAAGAGCTGACCTATCTTCATTGGACAGGTGGGAAAGGGTTTCATGTTGTTGGTCATTTCAGGGATAGTCTGTCGGTGGAGGTAGAGGCGGTCAGGCTCGAATTAGAACCATTGATCGCCTCGCTCTGCGATGATGAAACGACCTTTATCAAACCGCTGACCAGCGTCTATCAGCCCCATGTGGTCCTGGACATCAGTCCGATCATGCGGCGCGGTGTCTATCGCAATACCTTCAGTTTTCATGCAGCGACAGGAGGCATCTGCGTTCCGGTCAAACCTGAGAAACTAGAATCATTTGACCCGGAACGAGAATCCGCGCCGGAGATTGTGCTTTCCATTCTTGACCAAATGACCGGACAGAGCTTCGATAATTATCATCAGCTAATTTCTGCGTATTTGCGGTTAAGATGAAAAATTGAGTAGTTTCAACTATTTATAAATTAAAAAAAATGTTTTATGTTAAATACGAAACAGACTTGTAGTGGTATGTTTTTTCATTATATGGGCGGGACGGTCTTTTCAATTACCTGGACCGTCCCGTTTTTTTTCAATTATGGCCTATTTTCCACTTTGTAGCTGACCTTAAAAGGCTTTACTTCATATGACTTAACATCATCATCCCACTCAAGCTGAAGTAAATAATCTCTCAATAAAAGTGAATTGCATAAAACTGTTTTTCCAAGTTTTGCACTCTGAAATTTGACACGGTTGTATCCTCTAAATCTTAAATTTTGCATAGTTTTCCTCACGCATTCATCTGAAAATATAGTGAATGCTTAAATTAACGTTAATTTAAGCGAAAGCTTGTAGATTCTGTGCAAAATTTAGGCTTGCAACTGAAAATCAGTTGTGCTATAAACACACTACAAGCTTCCGCAGTATTTTGTCGTTTTGCGGGTTTTGCTTATAAAATTGTTTTTTTTGTAATTTTATTTAAAACAAAATCGGATTGGTCCTGCAAAAACTTGATCCGAAAATGCTTGTTATGTATTGAAACCCGGTTTAATAAATCGGGTAAATTTTTTTGTCCTCCTTAAAATAAAATATTCCCAAAATAGCTATAATTTCCCTTCCTGTCAACAGCTCTTTCGAGAAGACCTTTTGTTGATCCAACCAGACCAACCCAAACTGATTGGGAACAGGTTTT
>DAORIL010001098.1:0-1539 GCA_035438525.1 Pyrinomonadaceae bacterium | reverse complement strand
ACAAGACGGCGAACGAAGCGTGACGGTGCGTCGAGCCGGAGACTTTCAAATGGTTTCAGCCGCGTATCACATTCCATCTATCAATCATCCTGATACCGCGCCTTTATCAATTTTGGGGCAAATGATGTCGGCTTCTCCATCAGGTCCGCTCTACAAAGCTCTGGTCGAAACTAAAAAAGCCAATTCAGCCAGCGGCAGACCTGCTCCAAACGGTGATCCGAATCTTTTTAATTTTAGTGCCACACTGAGCAAAGACCAGAATTTAGATGTTGCCCGTCAAACTCTTTTGGAAACAGTCGAAAATTATGCCAAAAATCCGGTCTCAACCGAAGAACTTGAACGAGCCAAAGAATTGATTGTCAAAAATGTTGATAACCAACGCGCTGACGTGATTATGTTCACGGGCGCAGTCCTGACCAACTATGTCGGACAGGGCGATTGGCGGATGTATTTTCTCTTCCGCGACCGTCTCAAACAGGTCACGGCACAAGATATTCAACGAGTTGCGGCAAAATATTTTGTTCAATCAAACCGCACAGTAGGAATGTTTATTCCGACCGATAATCCGGTGCGGGCAGAAATTGAACAGGTCAACCAGAATGATCTAACCGCGATGTTCAAAGATTTCAAAGGCGGAGAAGCCATTGAATCCGGCGAAGCGTTTGACCCGTCTCCAACTAATATTGAAGCCAGAGTCAAACGTCTCAAAACCAAAAGCGGAATTGAACTGGCACTTTTGCCCAAGAAAAATCGCGGCGAAAAGGTCAATGCCATCGTTAGTTTATTTTTAGGGAATGAAAAAGCCTTGATGAATCGCAACGTCGCCGGAATGGTTGCCGCCGGTATGTTGGTGCGTGGATCAACCAAATACAGCCGCCAACAAATTCAGGATGAACTCAATAAACTCAAAACTCGTGCCGGAATTGGAGGCGATTCGACCCGAAGCGGAGCAAATATTGATACCACTCGTGAAAATTTGATTCCGGCTCTCAGACTAGCCGCCGAAGTTTTGCGAAATCCGACATTTCCCGCCGAAGATTTTGAGCAAGTAAGACAAGCCTACATCGCCGGATATGAACGACAACTGACTGAACCGCAAAGACTTGCCGATGAAGCACTTCAGAAAAATCTCAACCAGTTTCCGAAAGGCGACATCCGCGCTGTTATTACCCCCGAAGAAATGATTGCCCAGTTAAAAGCCTTGACGCTGGATGATGTCAAAAAGTTTTACCAGGATTTCTATGGTGCAGGTTATGCGAAAGTTGCCATTGTTGGTGATTTTGACGAAAACGCAGTTGCTCCCGTTATCGAAGAACTTTTTGGAGGATGGAAGAGCAAAATTCCTTTTGCGCCTGCCAATGATGCTTATTTTGACGCTCCGGCAATCAACAAAGCGATTGAAACGCCGGATAAAGCCAACGCTTATTTTTCCGCTGCTCAAAATATAAAAATCAGCGACAGCGACTCGGATTATCCTGCTTTATTTATGGGCAATTATATTCTGGGCGGAGCCGGATTAAACAGCAGAATTGCCATCCG
>DAORIL010001097.1:0-1542 GCA_035438525.1 Pyrinomonadaceae bacterium | reverse complement strand
GATACTAAACTCGAAAAGATCTTTGGCGCAAAAATTGAAATTCGCCTCAATAATTTTTCGACTCTCAGCGAAGTTCCAAATAAAGACGGCAAAATAACTCTAAAAATTCTCCGTGCTGACCGCGAATTAGCAGAAAAAGCATTGCAAACGATTCAAGGAAATCAAAGTCAACCGTCACTGCCAAACGGTGAAAGTCCTGTTGCGCTAATTTACGAGGACGATACTAAGGAACTCAAGCAATAATATTGAAAGAAAAAATTTGATGGATGAACTTGGCAATCTAATCAGCAAACATCAAGAAAACACAACTGCAACCGGCTCAACTTTAGTTATCGGATTAGTTTGTTTTGGTCTAACTATTCCAATGACTACTTTCTTTCTGAACGAAAAACAAATCTCATTTAATAAAATCCTGTTTGCAATTAGTGGACTTGCCGCTTTGCTTGGCGGCATTGGTTGTATATTGTCATTTTTCAAAAATAGCGGCGGAAGTGTTGAACTTTATGAAAATGGTCTAGTTGCTGTCAAAGGCGGCAAAAAACATATTGCGCTGTGGAATGAAATTACAGTTGTTAAAGAAAGTATTGAAAAAATGTATGTGAGAGGCAATTACATTTATGACCGCTACCTTTACACAATCGAAAAACTAAATGGCGAAACTTTTGAATTGAGCAATATGGTTTCAAATATTGACCAGATCGGACAAGTTTTAAAAGCCAAAACCCTCGAAATTCTTTATCCGCAAGCTAAAGAAAAAATAACCAACGGTGAGCAATTTTTGTTTGACTCACTTTCGCTCGATAAAACCGGTTTAGGTGGAATCCCGTGGACGGAACTTTCTACTTTGAAAGTAAATGACGGAATGATCGAAGTAATAGATAAAACCGGAAAATCGGTGGTTAAAGGGGCTTACGCCGCCACACCAAATGCTCATTTATTGGTTGCTTTATTAAAGGAAAAACTACCTTTCACATCCTAATATTTATAAAGATTTGCCTTAAAAATGAGAATTATCACCGAGTGTGAAAATATTTTTTTGATAATTCGACTGCTAATTACCTCGTCTCATAAAAATTTAAAATAAATACTCCGCAAATATCCATTAAGTCCACGTCTTACCACTTCACAGAGGTGAATTGACAGAATTCGATGTTTTTTAGTTTGTAGTAAATTTTATGAAAGGTCTCAGAATTTTCGTTCAGATCAGCCTAATTACCCTTTGCATTTTATTTTTATTCACCTATCTGCCGGCACAAACCAAGAAGAAAAAGCACCCGCGTTGGAATTGGGAAAAACACCAAACTGAAGTAATTAACTACGCCAAACAATATTTAGTTTCGGACATTGAACCGAATGTTCCAAAGATGAAGTTTGCTGATTGGTTTCAACAAACAGTCGGCAAAGAATCAAAAGTTGAGTGGGACATCAACGATTGCGGAGAACAAACCGGAACGCCCGAAGATCGAGGAAGAGATTTTCCGATGTGTGTTGCGGCAAATGCGGTAAAAGCAGGATTTATTTACATCAGCGTCAATATTCAAT
>DAORIL010001096.1:0-1545 GCA_035438525.1 Pyrinomonadaceae bacterium | reverse complement strand
AAATATCAGAGAAATTTTGATTTCTTCAGGGAACTGCCCCTCTCAGGCAATTATCACCCCTTCCAATTGGAATGAATTTGAATCCCCTCTGTATTTTGCCGCCAAAGTTTTTTTTAATTGCGGAAAGTTATATTTTGACCAGCATTTTGACGATAATCAAAACCTTTTTGATGCAGCCCGGGAATTCGTTTCAAAAACTGAAGATTCTCCCAAGCCTTCAGAAACGCCAAAGACGAAGCAGCTCGGACTCTTTGAGAATTTCAGAGAAGCCGCCTTATTTGCAGTAAACTCTTATTAATTAAGGAGTTAAATTATGAATACTATTTCCGTAATAACAACCGGCGAAACCAAAGCCAACTTGATTAAAATTTGGGCGAGACAATGTGATTTCTGCGGGAAAGGGATGAATGAAGGATTCGTGATAAACGATTGTGAACACGCCTGTTCGGACGAGTGTCTGCTTTTTACCGAGCCGCACCAAGACCGCTACTGGACAGAATGGGAAGATAAATCCGAATATGAATACGAAGAGCTGAACGGTCGCGTCGAGGATATTGGATTTTGGACTCAAGACCCGAATTTTGTTGGAGCGGAGGTTGTTTACTAAATGATTAAATTTTCAGAGATACCGCAATTTCCAACCAGCAAACACCGTGAAACCGTGGCTTTGAATGAAATCCCGCAATGGATTGAAAAACAAAAAAAAGCCGCAATTGATGATGGATTAACAAATAAGCAAAAAGAAGCATTAGCTTTCCAAGTGATGTCAGCGGCGGGAAATATTGTTGAATTTGGAACTTATCAAGATTCCACCGAATTAGCGGACGTAAATCCCGAAATCATCAAAGAACAATTAGCCAAATGGATGAAAATGCTTCCGGGCAATGTGTGGGATTTAAGATTGGGAGATTAACCAATAAAAAATTTCCGAGGGCTGTTAAATACCAAAAACCATTATTCAAACAAAGGAGCTTATCAAAATGTCAAACAGATTATTAGAAATTGCCACGGTCATTAAATCGCAATTAATTAATGGGGATAAAATGCGATTCTTTTCGTGGGGAGCCACAGATTTCTGTTACGGAGAAGACCAATCACAAAATGCTTTTCTTCGTTTTAAGGTCAATGGGGCAATTTTCAAAGGGATCGTCGCGGTTACTTTGATCGAAGGACTTGACCACTATCAAGTCGAATTTATGCAGAATGGGGAAGTCATCAACTCACTTGAGCCGATTTATTGCGAGGAACTGGCTCGCGTTATTGATGAGACCATCGAAAAACCGGCTCATATTAGCAACAAAAAAGACTATCTTGAATTCTTGAAAGAACAAAACCAACCACTTTTAGTTTGATAGATTTCTCAAATTTCAACTCTGCCCCCGTTTTGCTGAGATAATCTATTTGTTCAATTCAATCAATCTATTAAATCAAGGAAGTGTTTATGCAGCAAACAAGATTTGGGACTACTATTTACGACCAAGAGCTTTCAGCTCTGGACTTTATCGCAGAGGTTCTGCGGGAATTTCCGAGTGATTTCGATTGGCT
>DAORIL010001095.1:0-1557 GCA_035438525.1 Pyrinomonadaceae bacterium | reverse complement strand
GAGAATTTCTTTGAGAATTTTTGAGCGAAACTTTGAGAATCGTTTTCGCAAATTCCATTTATCCCCACAGTCAACCCAACACAGCACGGAAAAATTAAACTGATGCTGAATTTAATAATAAAAACAAAAAAGGAGAAACAGAAATGTTAAAAAGAAATTTATTCGCAATCGCAATCATAACTTTGGGTTTAGGAATTACAAACGCTTTTGGACAAGCCGCCGATTGGGAAATTAAGCCGGCAGTCAAAAATTCTAACCCTGCTATTAAAAAAAACAATTCGGTAAAAAGTCACACGGCAACGGTTAATAATAATGAAAACAGAGCCCAATCAAATAAACAAAATAAATTGGGCAGCCCGGAAATTCAAAGTCTCAGCGAATGCCAGCAGCAAATAGATTGGATCAAAACCCCGCGTAATACTGCTAGCGGACAAGCAACCGGAAAAAGACAACATTTGCCTGTTAAAAACAAAAATTTAGGTGATACGGGAACACACGAAGTTGGACATAAACAACGAAAAAAACGTAACTAATATGTATCTGGTTTAAGGGCGGTTTGCAGCTGCCCAACTTTCAAAAAAGGAGCAAAATGAAATGTTCACGAAAATCTTAATCCCTATCGTCTTTATAATTTTAGGTGCAATTTTTACAGAAAGTGCTTTCGGGCAAATAGCTTTAGGATCAAATTCATTTGTCGTCGGAAGAAATCGTTTTACTACAGTTGTGGATGGCGACCAACGCGAATATTTCGTTCACGTTCCGCGGAGCTACAACCGTTCCCAAAAGATTCCGGTCGTTTTTATGCTCCACGGGACGAGTGGAAACGGAGCAAAGTTTTATGCGATTTCGGGTTGGAAAGAACTTGGCGAAACCGAGAATATTTTGACCGTCTTTCCTTCATCGTGGAAGCATTGCATCATCGAATTGGGTATCCGCAAAACCACCACTAAATGGAATATCTATCCGGGCAGTTTTGAATATTGCCGTGGAGAACAACCAAAAGACGACATCAAGTTTCTGAATCAGGTGATTGACGAACTGAACATTAAGTTTAATGTTGATCGGAAACGAATTTACTTTGCCGGATTTTCAAACGGCGGACAAATGACTGCCAGAGTCGGCGTAGAAATGTCGGATCGAGTCGCGGCTGTTGTTTCGGCTTCGGGAGTAAGTTTTGGAGATACTATTCGTCAGCCCAAACGTCTTTTGCCCAATTTAATTCAAGTTGGAACAAATGACCGAATTTTCGTCCCGCTTGCCTTTGGCGGAAACCCCGCTCCGATGGATTTTGGGCGACTTTCAACGGTTTCGCCGTTTCTGAACAATGTTTTGAATTATTATCGGCGGACATATCAGCTTAATCCCACCTATCAGGCGGCGGGAGATCGGGCAAGTATGATTTGGCTCGATGATTACGGCACTTCGGGCAAAAGAGAAAATGTCCTTCGATTCGTGCTGATCAACGGAATGGATCACATCTATCCAAATGGCGTGAACTTTCGCTTGTCGGGTCCACAAATGAATTGGGACTGGATGAAGCAATTCGAGTTGCCCGAT
>DAORIL010001094.1:0-1560 GCA_035438525.1 Pyrinomonadaceae bacterium | reverse complement strand
AACCAACTCATCCGCCCCTTGCTCACAATAAATTTTGCCAAGCTCCACCGCATCACCGGCATCCCGCAAGTTGATGAAATTAGTGCCTTTAACTGTCCGTCCGTCTTTTACATCAAGACACGGAATAATTCGTTTTGCTAACATTTTTTTTGAAACACTTAGAATTAAAATTGTTTATTTAGGTCACAACAGTTTGTTTTCATGTGCTTTGTTTTCTATGTTGCTATGTTTCTAGGTGTTAAAAGATTTCAATTGTTCTAATTTGATTCTTCCCTCATAGATTGCTTTTCCAATAATTACGCCGGAACAACCTATTTTCTCTAAGTCGTTAACATCTTCTATCCTGCTGACTCCGCCGCTCGCAATTAGTTTAAGTTTTGGGAGATTTGCTAAGATTTCCTGGTATAGATCGTTGGAACTTCCCTGCAAAACACCATCTTTACTAATGTCAGTGCAAAAAACTTGTGTTACTCCTTGGGCAAAATACTCTTTTAGAAATGGTAAAATTTCAAATTCTGTATCCGTCAACCAACCATTGATAGCTAATTTACCATCACGAACATCCGCACCTAACAAGATCTTTTCACTTCCGTAATAACTGAGCCAGGAAAAGAACTTTTCAGCATCCTTAACCGCAACACTCCCAATACTTGCCAGAGATGCTCCTGCATTAAAGATTGATTGAATGTCAAAATCTGTTTTAATTCCTCCGCCAAAGTCAATAGTGAGATTGGTATTGGTGGCGATTGTTTCCAGTGTTTTTAAGTTGGTTACTTTACCAAACTTTGCACCATCTAAATCAACCAAATGCAGACGTTTAATGCCGAATTGTTCAAATTCTTTAGCAATTTCCAGAGGGTTTTCGTTATAGATTTTCTTTTGAGCAAAATCACCCTGCGAAAGTCTGACGCATTTGCCTTCGATCAAATCAATGGCGGGAATTATTTCAATCATATTTTATTTTCTATCCTCTAAGTTACAGGAAAATTTCAGGAAGATTTTTATTTTTGAAATCAAATTTTCACTCACACCTTTCTCAATATATCGTTCTTTGTCTTTCTTGGTGTCCTCTTCGTGATACTTCGTGGATCAAATCTTCAAAAAATTCTCCAAAACCTTTGCCCCAACTTCGCCTGATTTCTCAGGATGAAACTGCACTGCATAAAAATTTTCGTGATTGACGGCGACACTAAAATCAACTCCATAATCACAAGTTGCAATCGTTTCTTTTCCGTATTCAACGTAATAACCGTGGACAAAATACATATAGGAGTTTTCAGGAATATCGTTAAAGAGTTCGCCCTTAAGGTTAAAAACATTATTCCAGCCCATTTGAGGTATTTTAAGATTATCAGACTCAAATTTCCGCACACGATAAGGCAAAACTCCTAAACAATTTGTTTCGTTCTCTTCAGAATATTCACATAACAATTGCATCCCGAGACAAATTCCTAAAATTGGCTGTTTGAGCGATAGAATTACCTTATCCAATTCACGCTCACGCAGGTAATTCATGGCGGTTGACGCTTCCCCAACGCCCGGAAAAATAACTTTATCAGC
>DAORIL010001093.1:0-1561 GCA_035438525.1 Pyrinomonadaceae bacterium | reverse complement strand
ATTAAACGGTTTTGACTGTCAGTGGTCACTCCATAGGGAAAAATTATTCGGTTCTCACGATCATCAAACCCAATAACTTTGTTAAAAAAACGCATTAAAACTGATGATTGCTTTAGTTTCCAATCCTTTGGTGACGAAAGGCTTTTGAGAAATTTAATTCGGGCAATTTCCGGTGCGGGTGGAAAATAGAGATCTTCACTTTCATCTTCGACTATTGGATCGTTTCCTGAAGCCGACGAAACATCAAACGCAATAAACCCAAGCAGAACCAAACTAATAAATAATGCAAGAATTTTAAGTTTTCTTTTTGCGATGAATTTCATATCTCACACCTTCCCTTTTTAAAAAATTTTGAATAATCGTGTTGCGCGGAAAATGAAATAATCGCGATTATTTGAAAAAACACCTTCGGTCAACTGCCGCTGTCTTGAAAATCCTGCGCTAAAAATAAATTTTCCGAGTTTGTAATTGCTGATAACATCAAATTGCTTGATGGCGATATTGTTGGTCACAATAAAGTAGGCTTTGTCATCAAGATAACGTAATTCAACCGCTAGGTCTTTTTGTGGTTGAACCCGAAACAGGGCGGAAGTAGATGAGCCGTTAGTGCGAAGCAACGGGTCACGAATAAGCGTATCTTTCGGCAAAATAATAATCATTCGGTCTGTTGGGATCGAAAATGAATTTGCAAAGATGTCGCGTAAGCCGTCGTTTAAATTTTTGGCAAACTGAAATGAAAAAAGACGATGCTCCAATCCTGCCGAGAAAAATTTTCGGTTGAGGTTTTCACGCCCCCGCGAAGTCAGATAAGAAGTATCGTTATCACCTATTGAGGTATGTAAACGAAACGGATGAATTATTTCGGTAGTTAAACTGAGACTGGCGTTATTATCAGAAAAATAGCCGCCAATTTGAAAAATGTCTGGTCGATAAGAATAACTATAATTGCCTGAAACCAAAACCCTTTCCACTCCTCCAAAAGTGGCACCCACGTTAAAATTGCGAAATTCTATGCTTCGTTGGTTGTCAAAATTTGACTTTGCATAAGCAATTCCTTCCATTGCGTTGGCATTTAAATAAAGTGATTTTATTGTTTTGTTCCAACTGACAGTTCCGCCGACATCCAGCAATTGACTCGCACTTTCAAACATATTTTCTGGCGTTTTGATAAAATTGATGTTTCCTATCGTCCCAAAAGAGAGTTCGGAGTTAAGCCGATAAGTGGCTTGGGCTCCAAAAGTATTAAAATAAGAAGTTGTCTCAAAGTTAGTGTTTCGGCTCGAATTAAGACCAGAAGAATTTAAAATGTTGTTGTTGTAATTAAACCGTTGAGAAAATCTGGTTTCAAATTTTTTATTAACCCGGTAATTAAAATCGCTATGAAAATCAAAGAGAGAGATGCTTTGTCCGGTATCGGTTAAACCACTGTCAAAATTTAGTTTTTCATAAAATGAGCCGATATAAACGTCCATTTCTTTTGAAAGCGGTTTGCGTCCCTGAAATTGAAGATAATTCTGCCGTGTTTTAATTTCAGTTGTTTCTTCATTGGTCGTTTGAAAAT
>DAORIL010001092.1:0-1564 GCA_035438525.1 Pyrinomonadaceae bacterium | reverse complement strand
AATCTTAACGAATTTGCCTGGCAATGTGCCGACATAGTTGAGGAAATGAATTTTAGTTTTCTGCTTGACCCCCAACGCAAAGTTTTTGCTATTGGTTTTAATGTTGAGCGCGAAAAACTGGACAATTCTTATTATGACTTGCTGGCTTCCGAAGCCCGAATGGCGGGGTTCGTGGCGATTGCAAAAGGAGAAATTCCGCAGGAGCATTGGTTCCGTCTGGGACGTGGTTTGACTCCGGTAAATTCGAGTCGGGCTTTAATTTCGTGGACTGCAACAATGTTTGAATATTTGATGCCGATTTTGGTGATGCGTGTTTATGAGGGAACATTTCTTAATCAAACTTATCGGGCAATTGTAGAAAGACAGATCGAATATGGATTGGAAAATAATGTTCCGTGGGGAATTTCGGAGTCTGCCTACAATGCACGTGATTTACAGTTAAATTATCAATATCAAGCATTTGGGGTTCCCGGGTTGGGTTTAAAACGCGGGTTAAGTGATGATTTGGTCATTTCACCATATTCCACCGCGCTTGCCGCTATTATCTCACCTACTGCAGCGATAAAAAATTTTCACGCACTGGCTAAAGTTGGTGCACTGGCTAGGTTCGGTTTTTACGAAGCAATTGATTACACGCCGGAAAGACTTCCACCAAATCAAACTCACACATTAATTCGGGCTTTTATGGCACATCATCAAGGAATGATTTTGGTCGCCCTCAATAATTTGGTGCATTCAAAGATTTTGCAAAACCGTTTTCACGCCGAACCCCTGGTTCAGTCCACCGAACTCCTTTTGCAAGAACGAATTCCACACAATGCTCCGACAATGAATCCGCGTGTTGAAGAGGTTGTTTCAAACCCGTTAGTGCGTCAGCTTTCAGGCCGAGTCACACGAACTTTTGATACTCCTTTTCTTTCAACACCACGCACTCAAATCCTTTCAAACGGTAGATATTCTGTAATGTTGACCAATTCGGGTGCCGGTTATTCGATGTATAAAGGACTTGCAGTGACCCGTTGGCGTTCAGATACAACCCGCGATTGCTGGGGAAGTTTTATTTATCTGCGCGATGTCGAAAACGGTAAAATCTGGTCGGGCGGGTATCAGCCTTTTGAAAAAATGCCGCAATTTTACGAAGTTGCCTTTTCCGAAGATAAAGCCGTCTTCAAACGCCGGGACGGAAATATCGCAACCCGCATTGAAACTATCGTTTCGCCCGAAGATAATGCCGAAATTCGGCGTGTTTCGTTAACCAATAATTCAGGGAGAGTGCGGGAGATTGAAATTACCAGCTATTCAGAAATAGTATTGGTTCCAACGATTGCAGACACCGCACATCCCGCGTTCAGCAATCTTTTTATCGAAACCGAGTTTAATTTTGCCGAAAATTCGCTAATTGCCAAACGGCGTCCGCGCGCCGAAAAAGATGAGCCGATTTGGGCAATTCACACTATTGCAACTGCGGGTGAAACAGTCGGTTCAATCCAATATGAAACAGACCGCGCCAGATTTTTAGGCCGCGGACACGATTCACGAGACCCTGTTGCTGTAATTGAAAATC
>DAORIL010001091.1:0-1565 GCA_035438525.1 Pyrinomonadaceae bacterium | reverse complement strand
AAAACTCGGCGGAAAATGCCTTATCCACAGTCGTGAACGGAACCCATTTGGGTTGTAAGAAAAAACCGCCGATGGCACCCGCTGCTAATCCCAAAATAATTATTAACAAAAATTTATAAAATCCATTAAGGTTCGTTTCTGTTCGCATAAAATTAGTATTTAACATTAATATTTAATTCGACTTTTCAAAGACGGTTGATTTGTCAGGAACCTCTGGTTTAAACGGTGATTGATTGAATTGCCAGATCAAATAACCTAAATAAACCAAAATTAATATGACTACTAAGGTAACCGCCCGCTTGAGCCAAACTAATTGTGTTAATGAGAGTGGATCTGATTTGTTCAGGTCTTCATCGCTTAATTGATATTTTTCTTTCATAAAATCTTCAAATTCTTTTTTCATTATCTTTCCGTTCCCTTGCCACATTAGTTTTCCAAATCCAACTACCCCTTTCCTTGTTTACTTGATTTGGGAAGTGGCTTATCAATCCAAACTGCATTCTTACAATTCGGGTAATTACTGCAAGAAAGTAATTCCTGTCCTGACGCTAAAATTTTATAGACATAATAACTCCCGCAAATACACAGATTTTCAAACAATTTTTGTCGGGTTGATTTGAGTTTCGGGATGCGCGAAATGAAACCGCAATCGTCTTTCTTAAACGAACATATAAAGTAAGCTAATTTATCTTTGCCCACTATTTCTTTGAGGATACCAACCCCGTCACGGTTCAGACTCCGGCATTTCGGACAAATCACCTCCTCTTTGAGAACGGATTTTTTACCATTTAAATTAGGCGGAGCTTCGGCTGAAAAACTGCCGGTTAGTTTGGAAATGTCAGTGACAATTTTCCCTACCAATAAAGGAAGGGTGTCCTGAAACTTGGTTGGACTGATTTCATTTCTGGCAATTTTGTTCAGATGTCCTTCCCATTTGCCGGTCAGTATCGGTGAGACCAGGATGGAACCTATTTCATCCAATTTTCTGATTGTTTCATGGGCCTTGGTGGTGCTCAGAATTTGTTTTTTTTGCCGGATCAAATATCCGCGTTTGATCAGAGTATTGATAATTTCATGGCGGGTGGAAACCATTCCCAAACCATTTTCTTTCATCGCTTCCCTCGCGTCCTCATCATCTTCAATAATTTGTCCGGCAGTTTCCATTGCTCCCAAAAGTGAAGCATCGTTGAAATGGTTGGGTGGTCTGGTTTCTTTCGATAGAACATCAACCGAATCAGACTGAAGCAATGTCTGTTTGTTGACGGACGGTAACGTATCGTCCTCACCTTCTTTCTCGTTTTCATCTTCATCCTTTTCGATCTTGCGCCATCCTTCTTCCAGAATAATTGTGCCTTTTGTGGCAAATAAATGGTGAAAATAGTCGATCACGACTATCGTTTGCTGGTTTTTACCGACCGGATAAAAAGCTGCTAATAACCTTTCTAAGATCAACTCAAAAACCATTTGCTCATCACCCGTAAGACTTTCAACAGTCAAATGCGGGGTGGGAATGATCGCATGGTGGTCACTGACCTTTTTATCGTTGACGTGACGTGAGCCAAGTT
>DAORIL010001090.1:0-1576 GCA_035438525.1 Pyrinomonadaceae bacterium | reverse complement strand
AATCAATTCGGCGGAAGCCTCGGCGGACCGTTGCCGTTTTTCAATTTTGGCGAAGGCGGACCAATGTTCACGAGCGGAAAGGATAAGCTATTCTTTTTCTTTGATTACGAAGGTTGGCAAAACCGTGAAGGCTTTACTTATACCCGAACCGTTCCGCTGCAAAGTCTGCGAAGCGGGCAATTAGCTTATTTGAATAATACCGCCGGATGCACCGCGCTTGCCGTTTCCACTATTCGTCAAAACAGCAATTCACAATGTATTTCGTTTCTTTCAACCGCGCAAATCGCCGCCATTGACCCGACCGGAGTTGGCGTAAACCAGGCGTTTTTATCATTCATCAACAACCGCTACCCCGTGGCAAATGATTTAAGTTTGGGCGACGGCATCAATACGGGCGGAGTCAGATTTAATGCACCTGCCTATCGAAAGGAAAATAATTACACAACCCGGATTGATTACAATATAAATTCGGATCAGAAAATTTTCGGGCGTTTTACCACTACCCGCCGCGATTCTTCAGACACCATCAACACCGGAAGACAACCGCAATTTGCGAGCGATAAAGGCGGTCCGGTTATTTTAGATAAAAGCTTTTCGTGGGTCGTCGGGCATAGCTGGAATCTGACTCCTTTACTGTTTAATAAAATAACTATCGGTGCTGCTCAACAAAGATTGGATTTTCCGAATACCACAGAAGGTTCGTCATTTCCGAACAGTTACACCATTACAGGTTTGTCCGATCCGTTTGCCGATTTAAGCACTCAAGGTCGTGATGTTGACGGCTATACTATTGCTGATGACTTAACCTGGAATGTTGGTAATCACACTTTGACCTTTGGCGGAGTCTATAAACCGATCAGGTCTGAGGAAAGATTAACTAATGACCTAAATTATGTGACAATTACCGGAAATACGCTGACTTCTTCATTGCGTCCGACGACCATTCGCCCCGGCAGTTCAGCCGCCACCGCAAACTTCGATAGGTTTATGGGAGTTTTGGTCGGCAGAATTAATTCAATATTCACAAATTATGTCTATGACAAACAAGGAAAAGCACTCCCTAACGGCACGGGCAGAATTCGTAATTATGTTCGCAATGATTATGAAGTTTATGCCCAGGACAACTGGCGTGTGCGGAGCGATTTGAATTTGAATTTCGGATTGCGTTGGCAATTTTACGCGCCTCCGTATGAACGGGACGGATTACAGGGCGGAAACAGCGTTGATTATCAAACCTTATTGGATGTCAGACTCAAAAATGCCGCCAACGGGATTTCGGGTGACAATATTGAACCCTATGCAACTTTTGATCTGATTGGCAAAGCAAATAATCGCCGTGATGTTTATAAAGCAGACCGCAACAACTTTGCGCCACGTCTCGGGTTTGCCTACAATCCGGCGTTTGAAAGCGGAATTTTAGGTGCGATTTTCGGCAACCGAAAAACTTCCATTCGTGGCGGCGCGGCTTTGGTTTATGACCGAACCGGCGGGGCTTTCAACTTTATTTTAGACCAAAGCTCCTACATTTTCGACAACAATGCCAGCAGATCATTTTTCTTCAACACGGCTGCCCAAA
>DAORIL010001089.1:0-1580 GCA_035438525.1 Pyrinomonadaceae bacterium | reverse complement strand
AGGTAGATATAGAGACCGGTAAGGAACGCGAGATTACTAATCAAAAATTTTTCAACATTCAATACATTTCCTGGTTACCGGATAAAAGCGGGCTTTTGTTTTCAGCGTCTGATCGTTTTTTTCGTCCAGTCAGGATTTATCAGGTTTCAAATGATACGGGTGAAGTTAAAGCTCTGACAAATGATTCAAATAATTACAATCATCTTAGCCCCGACAGTAGTTTTAACAAAATGGTTATCACTCAGTTTGTGGCTGATTTTCGTTTAATGGTTGCACCCGTTGAAAATATTAATTCAGCTGTTCCCGTCGGTTATGCCAACGGCAGATGCAATTTTTCCAGAACCGGAAAACTGGTTTATTCCTCCGTAACCGATGGAAATTTTAATATCTGGATTATCAACGCGGACGGAACAAATCAACGCCAACTAACCAGCAATCAAGGCGCAAATTTAGATCCGCGAATTTCGGGGGATGAACGGTATATATTTTTTACCTCAAACCGTTCCGGTATGAAACAAGTATGGCGGATGAATATGGATGGCACTAATCAAATTCAAATCTCCCAAGAAGAAGGGGGAACACCTTTTTTTGCTTCAACGGATGGGAATACCGTTTATTATGAAACTGCCATTAATTCCAACCTTGGCAAAATTACGATTAACAATGATGGAAGTATTGTTTCCAACATTATTTCGAACGAAAGACTCCTGGCACCTGAGGTCAATCCGGCAGAAGATACCGTTGCCTTTTTTTCCCGCAAATCAGAGGAAAATATAGATATTGTCCTGATGTCTTTAGCCGACGGAAAGATTTTGAAAACCTTTAATGTGAACAGGATATCTGAATTCAGAGTTATCTGGGCAAACGACGGCAAATCACTGTTTTATTTAACCAGGAACGAATTAAAGGCAACTATTTGGCAGCTTTTCTTAAATACAGGCAAAATTGAAAAATTCACTGAATTCAATGGTGATGATGATTTTGAAGATTTTCATTTTTCCCCGGACGGTAAAACATTTGCCTTTATCCGTGGGAAATGGCGGCACGATGCTTTTTTGATTACAGGTTTGAAGTAAAATTAATGGAAAATTAAAACTGCGAAAAGGACTCAATACCAATCCGCAGTTTATTATTTTGAAATTTCAAAAATTAAATTTCAACTTCGTCAATCTGTGCTTTTTGCAATTTGCCAGAATAATCAATATAAAGTGATTTCCATTCGCTGAAAATATCCAAAACCTGCGTTCCGGCCTCTCTGTGTCCGTTGCCCGTTCCTTTAGTTCCGCCAAATGGCAAATGAACTTCCGCGCCGATGGTTGCCGAATTTACATAGCAAATTCCAGTGTAAAGTTCCTGCATTGCATAGAAAGATTGATTTACATCTTGGGTATAAATCGCGGATGACAAACCATATTTGACATCGTTGACAATATCAATCGCTTCGTCCAAAGTTTCAAACGGAATGACCGAAGTAACTGGTCCAAAAATTTCTTCCTGTCCGATGCGATGATTGCGGTCAACATCTGTAAATACTGTCGGTTCAATAAACCAACCATTTTTGTAATCACCTTTGGTTAAAC
>DAORIL010001088.1:0-1587 GCA_035438525.1 Pyrinomonadaceae bacterium | reverse complement strand
ATTTAATAAGGCTAAAACGTTAATTTCACTTTTACGTCAAACTGCTTTGATTATAAACAGAGTTCCGTCATCATCTAAAAACTTTCTATCGGTAAATTCCTGCACGCCTTTGCGGATAAAATCGATCATTTCTTTGGCAGTTAGACTCAAACCCTGTAAAACAAGTTCAGCCAACCTTTCACGTCCAAATTCTTCGCCGTCTTCTTTGGCAGCTTCGGTGATTCCATCTGTGTAGAGAACTAAGATCTGACCTTTTTCAAGCCGAATAAAATGTTGGTGATAGCGCATCGAACGAAACATTCCGAGTGGTAAATCGCCGTATTCAACATATTTATAACTTCCGTCCGCTTTGATCAAAAGTGCCGGATTATGTCCCGCATTCGAATACACAAAGGTCTTATTGGTGGCGTCCAGGATTCCGTAAAGTGCCGTCACAAATTGATGCGATTCAACCGAATCCCACAACAAATTATTTACTTTGGAAAGGGCAATATGCGGAGCATAACCCGTTTGAACATACGCCCGAAGCGATGCACGGAGGAAAGCTACAAGCAATGCAGCCGGAATTCCTTTACCTGCGACATCTGCAATAATTACTCCGATCTGGTCATCAAAGATTTTTACCCAATCATAATAGTCACCCGAAACTTGTTCAGTCGGAAAAACATAGGCACTAATATCAAACCCTTTTAATTTTGGGTCTCTTTCGGGTAATAATTGAAGCTGAACTTGTCGGGCAACTTCTAATTGAGCTTGAAGCCGTTTCTTTTCAACTACTTCGTTGAGTAATTCAACTTTTTCAATGATGATGGCAACCTGTGCAGCAAGTAAAGTCAAAACCGATAGATCATCTTCGTTATAAGCATCAAAATCATTGCTTTCGAGGTCGAAAACACCAATTACTTTATCGTTGGAAATGATCGGCGCAACCATTTCCGAATTTGTTTGAGGTCTGGCGGCAAAATATCTCGGATCTTTTGAAACATCTGCGCAAATTATCGGCTTTCCTGATTGAGCTACGGAACCGATAAAACCTTCGCCCATTTTTAAGCGAGGCTCAACTAATTCAAAACTAATGTCATATCCACGGATAGTTCTGGATTTGAAAACATAAGGACTTTCACCTTTTTCATCCAAATGAATCAAATAAATTCCGGCGGCTGAATAGGGTAACAACGAGCCAAGCGTATTCATTACTAAAGTCAAAACTTCGTCTAAATCATTTGAACGGCTGATGACCTGAGTAATGTCTAATAACATTCTCAATTTATCAACCACAGATAGTTTTTTACCTGAAGTGGAGTTGGTATTTGGTTCTTCCATTAATTATCCGCTGACTAATTTTGTTTTATAATCATCCCAGAGGCGCGAAACTTTCATTCGATATTCGACCAATTCACGGCTGACATTGAAATGACGTGCAATTTCTTTAGAAGTTTTACCTTGATTTATCATTCGACGCAAGGCTGAAAACGGGACAAGTGCTGCCGCACCGACCGAATAAGCTTCTTCCTCGACATCCGCCTGATATTCGCGGGCAATCGGCTTTCCTTCTTTGTTATAGGTTGTAATGGCTAATTTACTTGG
>DAORIL010001087.1:0-1588 GCA_035438525.1 Pyrinomonadaceae bacterium | reverse complement strand
CGTTCCAAGGCGGACTGAAAACGCTGATTGACGCATTGGCAAACGAACTTGGCGATTCGGTTAAACTTTCGACGGGCGTTGAAAAAATCGAAAATTTGCCGAACGGAAAATTCAGCGTCAACGGCGAAGAATTTGATGCGGTTGTGATTTCTACGCCTTCGTATATTGCAGGCGAACTGATAAAAATGCGTGACGAAAATCTGGCGAAAACCTTGAGCGAAGTGAATTATCCGCAAGTCGCGGTCGTCGTTTTCGGAGTGAAATCGGAGAAAATCAAAAAGACGCTCGACGGTTTCGGTTTTCTGATTCCGAGCGGCGAAAAACGTCCGATCTTGGGAACGCTTTTTCATTCAGCCGTTTTTCCCGAACGCTCGCCGAAAGGTTTTCAGCTTTTGATGACATTTGTCGGCGGAGTCCGTCGCGGCGAAGAGCTTGATAATCAGACCGATGAAGAACTGAAAAACCTTGTCCGCGAACAACTTGGCGAAATCCTCGGACTTGCCGACGAACCTGATTTTGTCCATATCAAACGCTGGAAACGGGCGATTCCGCAATACCGCGTAGGCTACGAAAAAGTTACTGAAAAAATCGCTGAATTTGAAAAACAAAACGCCGGAATCTATTTTTGCAGTAATTTCTATCGCGGAATTTCAATGAGCGATTGCGTCAAAAACGCCTTCGCCACAGCAGATGATATTAGCCACGAACAAACACGAAAAGGCACGAAAGAAGAAGGTAATTAACCACAGATAGACACAGATAATTTTAGGATTTATGACTTGGGAAATAAAAAAACATCCATTGAACGCGAAAGGCAAATTTTATATTGACCAAAATACTTGTCTTTGTAGCGATGCCTGTAAAACTGTTGCACCGAATAATTTTGATTATGTGAATGATGGCGATTATGGTTATTTCGTTTCAAAACAACCTGAAACGGCTGAGGAATTAAAGCAAATGCGCGAAGCAATTAGATGCTGCCCAGTTGAAGCAATCTTGGATGATGGAGAAACAAATGAATAAAAACGTCTTAAATCTGCGTCCATCTGCGTTTATCTGTGGTTAATTTTTCTTAAAAAACTTTCGTGTTCTTTCGTGTTTGTTCGTGGCTAAAATAAAAATATGAGCAATTTTAATTATCCTAATTTTCCTATCACCCGTATGCGTCGTTTGCGGAAAAATTCCGCTTTGCGTGATATGTTCCGTGAAACTCATCTGACGAAAAACGATTTTATTTACCCGCTTTTTGTGGCGGAAGGCGAAAATTTCAAACGCGAAATCGGTTCGATGCCGAATATTTTTCAACTTTCGATTGATAATATTTTGCGTGAATGCGAAGAACTTCTGAATCTTGGAATTTACGCCGTTTTGCTTTTCGGGATTCCCGATTTTAAGGATGAAACAGGCTCAAGCGGTTATATTTCGCACGGAATTGTTCAAAAAGCAACCAAAGCAATTAAAGAGCGTTTCCCTGAAATGCTTGTCGTTACAGACGTTTGCCTTTGCGAATACACTTCGCACGGACATTGCGGCGTGATCGAAAATGAATATGTGCAGAATGACGCGACGCTCGCTCTTTTAGCAAAAC
>DAORIL010001086.1:0-1594 GCA_035438525.1 Pyrinomonadaceae bacterium | reverse complement strand
GTTTATGGGATATTTTGAAGTCGCCCGTGGTAACCGAAAAGTCAGTTCTTTTGAAAGAAGCAACCAGTGAAGAAGGCGAAGGACAAGTTTTAACTTTTCGCGTTGATAGAAAAGCTGGAAAAGACGAAATCCGTCAAGCTGTGGAGGAAATTTTCAGTGTTAAAGTTTCCACGGTCCGAACGGTTAATTACCAAGGAAAATTAAAACGTCGCGGACGCACCGAAGGTCGCCGTCCCAGTTGGAAAAAGGCTTATGTCACTTTGAAAAAAGGCGAGCCGACTGTTGATTACGCAGAAGCAATCTAACAATTTTAGATTTTAGATTTTGGACTGGTTTCATTGAAGCCAAACTAGCCCAAAATCAGAAATCCAAAATCCAAAATTGAATTATGGGAATTAAAAAATTAAAACCAACATCACCTGCCAGACGGTATCAAACTTATCTGACCCGTGATGAATTGACTCCAAAAGCAAAACCCGAAAAATCTTTGCTGGAGCCAAAAACGAGAATTTCAGGACGAAACAATGACGGCCGGATTACAGTTCGTCGTCGTGGCGGCGGTCACAAACGTTTTTATCGAATTATTGATTTCAAACGAAACAAATTTGGGGTTCCGGGAAAAGTTTCACAGATTGAATACGATCCAAACCGTTCAGCGCACATCGCTTTAATAACCTATTTAGATGGCGAAAAGCGTTACATCATTGCTCCGGTTGGTTTAGAAGTTGGAAAAATCGTGATGAGTGGGGCTGATGCCGATATTTTACCGGGAAATGCTTTACCGATCAAAAATATTCCGCTTGGAACACAGATTCATAATATTGAATTGAGAGCCGGAAAAGGCGGACAAATGGCTCGTTCGGCCGGTTCGTTTGCTCAGTTGGTAGCTAAAGATGGCGGATTTGCCCAATTAAGAATGCCATCAGGCGAAGTTCGTCGAGTTCCGATGGAATGTATGGCTACGGTCGGACAAGTTGGAAACGTTGAAAACGAAAATGAAAGTTTGGGTAAAGCCGGACGTTCACGTTGGAAAGGTTTGCGTCCAAAAGTTCGCGGCGTAGCGATGAACCCAGTTGATCACCCGCATGGTGGTGGTGAAGGTAAAACTTCAGGTGGTCGTCATCCTGTTACTCCTTGGGGACAGCCGACACGCGGTTATAAAACCCGTAACAATAAACGGACTGATAAAATGATTGTCCGTGATAGAAGAAAATAAGATATGCCACGTTCATTAAAAAAAGGACCTTTTATTGATTTAAGTGTCCAAAAGGTTATGAGAAAAATTGCTGAGGTCGGACCGAAGCCCCAAGCAATTAAGACTTGGTCGCGTCGTTCAACAATTACGCCGGATATGGTTGGTTTAACCTTTGGCGTTCATAACGGCAAACGGCACGTTCCGGTTTATGTGACTGAAAATATGGTCGGTCATAAACTTGGAGAATTTTCACCAACCCGCACTTATAAGGGTCACCCCGGAACAAAAGCGGAGAAAATGGCTAAGAGGAAATAATTTTTGATTCTAGATTTTAGATTTAGATTAGGCTTGAGCCAAACATAAATCCAAAATCCAAAATCCAAAATCCAAAATGGAATT
>DAORIL010001085.1:0-1600 GCA_035438525.1 Pyrinomonadaceae bacterium | reverse complement strand
TTACCATTCGGACTGAGTGCGTCATACATATTTTGCATCACGAGTTTCATTTTCGTTAAGAAATCTTCATAATTTTCGCAACGCGAAAGGTCGGACGGATGCGGTTTATCTCCCCACACTAAACCGGCATAGGGAAAAATCGAAGCATACGGCGGATGGTTAAATATATAATCTGCACGCTTTCCGCCGATTTTTTGGGCGATTGAATCGGTGATGGCATTAAATCCCGAATGTAAATCAAACCCGTGATATTCAATATTATAACCTTCGGATTTTAACTCCCGAACCACATCGTCACTGGTTCCGCTGCCTTTCATCGGGTCTATGAAGACGCGGGGTTTAAATTGCAGCAAGAGGTCTTTGATAAGCCGTCCCGAACAATTTCCTTTCCAGGCTGATTTTCCGTAATTTCCTCTGTCTGGGTATGATACTATTGAACTTTCCATATCTTTGTTATCTCCTTTCAACTATTAAATTATAGAAAAAAAAGACCTAAGATGCTGAAAATGGATAAGTTGGCGACACTGCCACGTTCCTCTTCCTTCTCGTTTATCCAAGTTGTTACTCTTTCAAAAATGAGGCACGGTCATAGTTTTTAATGATTTGGTTGATTTCAGTTGTGCAATCCTGATCTGAGATCAGACTAAATAACTTCGTCGCATATAACGCCATCCAGAACGGCATATTTTGCTGAACGATCTCCTTCTGTTTGGCAGTATAACCAATAAGGCTCGGGTCTCCATCACTTTTGATTAATTTTTCCTTTATTTGATGAGATTCCAGCTTCTCAATGAATGCCCACGTTTCTGCAATGTGAGAACTCTCAAGATCCATTGGCACCCTAAAAAAAGCAGTTAAAAAATTTTGTAAATCCATTTAATGCCCTCGTTTTCTATTATCCCAAAACCACACTTTGATTGTTGAAATTGAAAAAAAAAACTTCTCTTTTAAAAACTATTGAAAATCAATTTCCCTTTTTGTTAGAATTAGTTCCCCCCCCTAAAATAACTATTAAATATATTTAAGCTAAAATAACTAATAAATACACTTGAAGGTAATTGATGTTTTTTATCAGAAAATATACACAAGCCGAAATGCTCAGGCTTCTGACCAGGTTAGAAGAAGCATATTCGATCAATCCAACGTCAAAAAAGAAAACAGTGCTCCAAGTCTGGGAAGCATTCGTCGTGCTGGTCAGGATTCTCAAAATTGATCCGAATGAGTTTCCTTATTTAAAAAGCACCAGCGGCGCAGCGGAAATTTCCGAAAGCGGAATTTGCGACCGGATCGAAAAACTCAAAGTGGAAATGGATCAATGGTCGGGTGATGAATGGGGGGTGTTTGGGGTGGTTAGATGTCTGCGGTGCTGTTTGGAACACGGGCGGATCGAATACCCTGTTTACCGCAACTATCTGCAAAAGATCCTTGGCACGGGGGAACCCAGCCGGGTTCAAATGGATGATTATGAAGACCGGCTTTTTGAAACATTCGTGCAAAAGTTAAGTCCGCTCGTTAGGGAATATAATTCTCAAAATCCCACGGAGAAAATATTATTTTGAAGCGTCTTTCCCAACCGGAATTCATTTTCAGGAAATTTCAA
>DAORIL010001084.1:0-1607 GCA_035438525.1 Pyrinomonadaceae bacterium | reverse complement strand
CGAACAGTTTTATTAAACGCCAAATTAATATTGCTCCGGGGTCAACGGCAAACGGAATTTTGAAATTGTTCTTTTACATTTTCGATCAGATTGATTATTTAATCGGCGTGTGGGTTGTGCTGGCTTTTTTTATCAGCGTAACTTTTCAACGCATATTTTTTTCAGCGGTTTTTATATTTTTCAGCCATCAAATAATTTCAGTTTTCGGGTATTGGCTCGGAATGCGAAAGACGGCAAGATAATTTTTAGATTTTATGGTTTCACAACAAGTAGTTAAAGAAAATATTTATAGCAAAGCATTTAGCGAAGTTTTAGAACAAACTAAGGACGCTAAATTGAGAGATTTGCGCGAAAAAGCATTTGCTTATTTTGCGGAAAACGGGTTTCCGACTCCGAAAGATGAAGAGTGGAAATATACAAATATTGCAGAAATCAGTAAGTCTGAATTTCAAACAGGCGGAAACGCGACTGTCAAGGAGCGTGTTTCTGACTTGAATGACACCCTTGCTCATGCGCGGGTTTCTGCCTTTGAATACAAACGAAACGGATTTACAGCGTTAAATCTTGCGTTTGCTGATATTCAAATTATCACAATTCCGAAAGAAACGAGTGTTGCTGAACCGATCGAGTTTAATTTTTCGGCAGAAGAAAATACGGCAAATTTTCCGCATATTATCGTTGTGGCGGAGCGTGGAAGTAAAGCAACAATTATCGAAAATTACGAATCCGAAGCGAAAAATTTTACCAATACTGCAATTCAGATTTTTGTGGAAGACAATGCAAATCTGACGCATTACCGGATTCAAAAAGAATCACCCGAAGCGTTTCATATCGGCACAACCGAAGTTACTCTAGGTCGCGGAAGTCTTTACAATACAACAAATATCAATCTTGGCGGAAAATTATCGCGTCACGATATTCATTTAAAATTTACCGAAACTGGCGGCGAAGCATTTGTGGACGGATTGTATATGTTGAACGGCAATCAGCATCACGACACACATTCAACGATTGACCACGCTTTGCCAAATTGTATTTCGCATCAGACCTACAAAGGCGTTTTGAATGACAAATCACGCGGAGTTTTCAACGGCAAAGTCTTTGTGCGGGCAAATGCGAGCGGAACGGATGCGCAGCAATCAAACAAAAATCTTTTGCTTTCCAACGATGCGCGGGTTGATACCAAACCGCAGCTCGAAATCTACAATGACGATGTTAAATGTTCACACGGCGCGACCGTCGGACAATTGGAAGATGAAGAACTTTTCTATTTACTAAGTCGCGGCATCAACGAAACTTTAGCCAAAAATCTTTTGACTTACGGTTTTGCTGAGGAAATCATTAACAAAATCGAAATCGAAGCGATCAAAAAAGATTTGGACGAAGCCGTGCTAAATCGTTTGGATGTGAAATTAGAGGCATAAAAAATTATGAGAGTTAGAACAAATATAATAATCGAAGAATCTTTGCTGGCAAAAATTGACCAAATTGCTGGTGATAAACTAAAACGTGCGAATGTTATCGAAACTGCTTTGCGGGAATTTATTGCTAGAAATGAAAGCAAAATTTTAAACAAAGCTAGTGCTGAAACGGCAGTTTCGGCAACA
>DAORIL010001083.1:0-1607 GCA_035438525.1 Pyrinomonadaceae bacterium | reverse complement strand
GGAAAAGCCGAAACCAAACAATTCCCGGCAGGCAGTTATATTTTGCGGATGGATCAGCCGTATAGTCGAATTGCGGATATGATGCTCGACTATCAATATTGGGCAACCAACGACCCTCAGACCGATATTTACGATGATACCGCGTGGACATTTGGGGAACTTGGCAATGTTCAAACAGTTCGTGTGACAGATGTTGGAGTTCTTTCGGCAGCTATGGAAAAAGTTAATGGCGATGTCAAAGCTCCGAGCGGGGTTTCAGGAAGCGGTTCGACTTTTGTGATCAATCATAATGCCGATAATGCTTTGGTCACACTTCGTTATCAATTAAAAAATGCTTCGTTTGAAGCCGCCGAAGAGCCTTTTGAAATTGCCGGACAAAAATTTAATCGCGGTTCATTTATTATTCGTAACACTTCGGCTGATGAATTAGGTCGAGTGACTAATGAACTTGGAATTAAAGCATTGGCTACCGATTCCGCACCAACGGTTAAAACTCATCCTGTCAAAGCTCCGCGAGTTGCGGTGATGCACACTTGGCTTTCAACCCAGGATGAAGGTTGGTGGAGAGTAGAATTTGATCGTTACAAAGTTCCTTTTGACTACATCAGCACGCAGGATGTTTCAAAAGACACAAACCTGAATTCAAAATACGATGTGATAGTTTTTGCTCCTGTCGGACGCGGAACTTCGGCAATTATCAACGGAATGCCAATGTATGGAAACGCCATTCCGTGGAAAAAAACTGCCTTAACTCCGAATATGGGAAATACTGATGAAACCGATGATATGCGTCCGGGGCTTGGACTGACAGGCGTCCAGAATCTGCAAAACTTCGTCAAAAATGGCGGGTTGATGATTACGGCAACTGATACTTCGGAATTTGCAGTAGAAACTAATATTTCAAACGGTGTATCAGTTCAACCTGCCAGAGCAATGCGTCTGCCCGGAACGATTCTGCGCTCCAAAATGGTTGATAATGCCAGTCCGATCGCTTACGGATACAATGACGATTTAGCCATTTTCGGGCAAAGTGCGCCGATTTTTAACATCAGTAACTTTACCAGCGGGGGACGCGGACGCAGAGGCGGAGGTGAGCGTGTCACCGGACGCGGAACTGCGGATGACGGCGACACAGTGCAAAACCGCACTCCCGATGAAATTCCCGATACTCCGCGAGTCAATACATGGGAAGCGGGTCCGATTACCGATGACCAATTGCGGAATAATCCATATTTGATTCCTCCTGCCTATCGACCGAGAGTTGTTTTGCGTTGGGCGGATAATAATTCTTTATTTGTCTCAGGCTTGCTCGAAGGCGGTGGTGAAATCGCCCAACATCCAGCGGTTATTGATGTTCCGGTCGAAAAAGGTCACGTTGTGCTTTTTTCAAACAACCCGTTCTGGCGGGCTGAAACTCAGGGCAGTTACTTTTTAGTTTTCAACGCGATTCTGAATTTTGATAATTTGAATGCGGGACGAAAACTGGCAGAAAAGTAAAAATCAGAAATAAAAGCGGTAGCGACTGGAACTTTGCCAAATCGCTGCCGCCCTTCTAATCACAACAATATTTTTTACAAATTTCACACGGAGAGCACTCATTTATGGCT
>DAORIL010001082.1:0-1608 GCA_035438525.1 Pyrinomonadaceae bacterium | reverse complement strand
TCGGCAATACGATTTATCAGTATCCGATTGGTTTGACTGTTTTTTCAACCACTAATGAACTTGAACTGATTGAAGGCACCTTACATCCGGCGCGTGAAAAGCCGACCCGGGAAGAATTGCTTTCATATTATGTCCGCTTTGTTTTGGAAAATAATTTGAATGTGCAGACCGAAGAAGAAGTTTTGAATGTCGAAAAGCTTTCGGAAAACCATTTCAAAATCACGACGGATAAGGGCATTTACGAATCAAAAGCCGTTCTTTTTGCTATCGGGGCGATGGAATATACCCGAAAATTGGGTGCAAAAGGCGAGGATTTGCCAAAAGTTCATCATTTGTTCCGCGAAACTTACCCTTGGGTTAAGAAAAATGCAATGGTTATCGGTGGCGGAAACTCGGCGGGTGAAGCTGCTTTATTTCTGGCACAGGAAGGCGCAAATGCAATCTTAGCAATCTTTAGAGCTGATTGGGAAAACAATGACCCGAAACAAGGCTGCATCAAATATTGGGTTAAACAACCGCTCGAAGCTGAATTATCAAAAGAATGTTTGAACGTCTATTTTCTCAAACGGGTGGTCGAAATCCGTGAAAAAGAAATTGTTTTGGAAAATGAAAATGGAAATATCGAAACTTTTCCAAATGATGTTGTTTTCGTTCTAATTGGAGCAGATGCAGAACTTGGATTGCTGACTAATCTTGGGGTTGAATTGCGCCAATCAAGATATGGAAATGTTCCGGTTTATGACGAAGAAACTTTTGAAACAAATATTGCCAATGTTTATGTCGTCGGACATTTTACTGAGGCGCGGCACATTGCCGGAGCTATCCAGGTTCCACGAAAGATAATTCCGTTATTGGCTGAAAAACTTCGTAAAAACTCTGTAAATTAAATTTTTAACATTCAAGATTGGCAACAAAGGCGGAAACACGCGCGTGAGCAAGTGTGCTGAACCGTTGTCGTAATTCAACTTGAACACACTTACTAACATGCGGGTTTCTGCCTTTCTCGGCAAAGATTTTAGTAGAAAACTTAAATTACAGACTAGTAAATTAGTTTTCTAAAACCATTTTGTTACCTAGTTTACCGAGAATATTTAGAATAAGAAAAATTTAAGCCTTATTGCAGACTTTGGTCGTGGCTAAAAATTACGATTTTCTTTTGGACAATCGGTTTTTCAATAGTTACCTCGCGATCGGGTAATTCATCGATGGTTGGCAGCATCATCCTAAATTTATATTGACTTTGATCACTCCCTTCAAGTTTAACCACTTTGATTTGGCTTTTTGGACACACAGATCTTTGTTCAATGACCAAATCATTTTTGGTCGAGCTAATGGAATTTAATAAGCCATCTGCAATTGCCCCTAAGCCGATAAAAAACACAGAAACTAATAAAATTTTGGTTATAAAACGTATCATTACTAAACACCTCACGATTTTATTTTGCCAAATAAACAAATAAGTTTGGTTAAGACTAAGCAAAGTTTTTGTAAAAGTTGTAAAACTTCAATTTGTTTTCACAAACTTTCCAATAAAAGATTTTGGCGCATTTGCCAATTCTTGAACTAATAATTTTGCCGCTTCATCATTTTCTGCAACGACAATAAACG
>DAORIL010001081.1:0-1611 GCA_035438525.1 Pyrinomonadaceae bacterium | reverse complement strand
TTATTTCTCTACCACAAGTATTATCTTACAACCCTTAAATACCTTTTACATCAGTGCGAACACTTAGAATTTATCCGCAATTTTACTGATAAACGTCGGCGTTTTTACCGAGGTCACTTTTATTTATATTTGTTAGAATATTTTTTTCGATTGCTTTTAGAAACTAGTGGTATTCCAATTAAGGTGAGCGAATAGAAGGGATTTTTGAAAATAATGAAAAAGGATGTTTACTTTCAAATCTTTCAGGTTTTTCGCCAATATTCCATAGTCTTGGTGACAGTTATAGTCGCTTTTATTGCGACATTTGCGGCTTCAACTTTTATTGAACCCGGTGTTTCTCCATTTTTTTTGTTGGCGGTCATGATCAGTGCCTGGCGAGGCGGGTTGGGAGCAGGGTTATTGGCAACATTTTTATCTGTAACAGCCAGTGCTTTTGTTTTTTTGCCGCCGAGGTATTCCTTTCAAATTAATCGCAGTGACTTTATTCAACTTGGTGTTTTTTCAATTGCTGCCATAATTATCGGTTCACTCAGTGCCGCTCGCAAACGCGCAGAGGAAGCAAACCAAAAATTATTGGAAAAAGAACAAATTGCCCGTCAGGAAGCCGAAATTGCCAATCGGGTCAAAGATGAATTTTTGGCGGCAGTTTCGCACGAATTACGAACGCCGTTGACCACCATTAAGACCTTGACGAGAGTGATGCAAAGGCGCGAATTAACTGAAATTGAGCGTTCTGAATATTTAGCTGATATTGCCTCGGAATGTGATCGCGAAATTGATCTGGTTTTAAATTTACTGGATTTATCCCGAATTAAAACCAGCGGAGTTCAAATCGAACTAAAGCCCGTGAATGTCCGGGAGGTTATCCAAGCCTGTGAAAAAATTGTCCGTGGGGAAGCCGAACAATCGAATCATCAAATTCTTTTGGAAATTTCTCCTGAATTGCCACTCATTATGGCGGATCATAGTGCTTTGCGCCGCGCTCTATGCGCTATTTTCGAAAACGCCATCAAATTCACAGCTGAAAATGGGATGATTAAAATTCGCACTAAACTAAACAATAGTCAGGTAGTCATTGAAATTGAAGATAATGGTCGCGGAATTGCTGCTGAAGATTTACCACACGTTTTTGAGAAATTTTATCGTGGTAATAATTCAAACGGAAACGAAGTAAATATTGAAGAAGTTCCCGGAATCGGACTCGGTTTAAATCTGGCAAAAACTTTGATTGTAGGAATGAAAGGCGAAGTTAATGTTTTAAGCGAAATAGGAAAAGGCAGCAAATTTACGGTGAGTTTCCCAGTTTTACCCAAAGATTAGATTTGGCAGTTATTTTAGTGAGTTAATGGAAATATCTAGGCGACGGAATCACAAAAGAAGAATTTATGAAAAAAAGATTACTAGTGGTTGATGATGAACCAAAATTGCTCCGTGCTATTGCCGTTGATTTAAAAGGCGAGGGTTATGAAGTTGATGTTGCCCGAAGCGGAATCGAGGCATTAGTTTACATAGCGCAAAAACTACCTGATCTGATCATCAGTGATATTAGAATGCCGGGAATGGATGGTTATGAATTGGCACGAAAGTTACGCCGAAATGAAAGCACTTCAC
>DAORIL010001080.1:0-1613 GCA_035438525.1 Pyrinomonadaceae bacterium | reverse complement strand
TTAGACTTACGAATTTCGACATTGGTTGTGCCCGAAGCTGTTTCAAAGGTGCTGTTAATTTTATAATCGCTCACTGTTTTATCCAATAAATTAGCATTGTCAATCAGATTTCGCATTTCATCTTGAGCTAAGGCGGTGCGATGCTCTGCTTTTCGTTTTTCAACTGCAATTCTGACAATTTCATCAGCAGCTTTTTCGGTAACTTTTCGCGCCTGATTTTCATCCAGATTTTGGAGCGCGTTATCAACAATATCTTCTGCCGAAAGCGGAAATAAGGATTGTTTTTTAGGAATCAAATTTTTATCCGATTCGCTCATTGTTTTTTATCTCCTTTTGATATTTAAGGTAATCGTTCCGTAGGGAAATTTCAATTGATGGGTAACTTTTGGTTTGAGATGAGTTTCAGCGAGCAGTTTTTCGATGTTACCAAATTCTTGGCGAAGTTGTGAAACTGCAATTTTCCCTTCCTCAACCTGTGATTTCCGTAATATTTCCTGAGCCAATTGCATTTCTCCATCAGCAAGCCAGGTTAGTTTTTTCTGCACTTCTTGCGGCAATTCGGCATTATAGGGTTTATCAATGATTTGCTGCACCAATGGCGTTAAAGTTTTTTCCCAATTGTCTGTAAACACAGTAATTTCGTGATTTTCCTTTGAACAATATTCCTCCATAAAAATGCGTAAAACTTCGCATTTCAATTCATAGCTCATTACTTTTGGCAAATGTAAAAGAAAACGTTCAAAGGTTTGACGATTGGGCTGAACTTCCCCTGTTTTCCATTTTTGATATGTTTTTCGGGCATATTTTGCCGCTCCATTGCCAAATGATTCTTTGTAAAATGTAAAAAGTTGATTTAATGAATCCTGATTGAGGTTAAGAAGAACTTTTAGAATTTCTGTGTTTTGGGTCAAAGGGCGGGAGTAAAAAGTAAAATTTTTAATTTTGATTATGTGCGAAAGAATAAAGGCAGCTACTATAATTCCAACTGCCAAAATAAATTTATCTCTGTCCATAACTATAAAAGTCCGCGTTCTTTCACTTTCAAATAAGTTTCCAACAATCTCGGTGCCAAGTTTGAGGAATTAACATCCAATGCCAAACCGCCTTGAGTTTCTACCATCCGTAAAGCTGAATCACGTTGATAAATAATTTCTTCGGCAGCGGATTGGGTAAAGACTTCGCGTAAATCCTCCGGAGTTTTGCTGACAACTAAATTTAAATCTCTGTCGCCAATAGTTGTTACCAACGGTAAATGTCGCGGACGCAATAGCTTAAGCGAATGCAACAATTCTTTGGAACTTTCTTTGTCAACCAAATCTGTCAAAATCACGACTAAAGCGCGTTTTTTCAGGTTGGCGGAAATAAATTGGAAGGCTCGGGTATAACTCGGTTCAATCAATTCAGGTTCAAGATCGTGCAACGCTTCGAGAACCGCATCAAAATGTTCAACTCCGCGTTTAGGTGGCAAAAACTTTTTAACCTTGCGACCAAAAACTAGAATTCCGGCATTGTCTCCGCCACGCGCCGCCATTGACATCAAGGCTAAACTGGCGTGAATAGCTTTATCAAATTTGGTTTCGTCCTCAATTCTTCCGGTCATCAAACGCCCCGTA
>DAORIL010001079.1:0-1623 GCA_035438525.1 Pyrinomonadaceae bacterium | reverse complement strand
GAATCAAATTGAAAGTTTCGGCAGTGATAACTCCTTTTGTTCCCAGAGTCCACGCCATTACTTCCGCTGAAAGTGAATCCTTAAAAGGTGAAACGGTAAAAACCGATAATTTTTCGTTTTGCCATCCCGGAAAACCGAAATCCCAGTTTTCAAAATGAGCATTTTGCAAGCCTGTTTTTTCAAGTTCATTTTTGACCCAATCTTGTGCAGCTCCGAGATTAGGCGTGCCTGTCATTCGCGGACTGTAAACATCTGTCAAATAATGAATTATTCGCATTATTTGGGAATTCTTGGCAATTTCGCCACGAATTTTGGCGTTTATTTCAGCATCAACTTTTTCCGTTTGAGCAAAAACGGATAGCTTCGCCAAAGCGAATAGGATTAATAAAATTGAAATTCGTTTAATAATCACCGAGTTATCTTTTTTCAGGGGCAAAACTAATTTCTTATCTTTAAGGCTTCGAGAACGAACATTTTCATTTTCGGGTTGAGCATCGCTTCAAAATCCTGAAAATTGATCGCGTCTTTATCCGTAAAATGTGCCGAACCGCCGAAAATCAGACCTTTTCCCGTTTTCGGCAAAGCCTTTGCCCACCAGTAGCTGCGGACTGCCGCCCCGAACTTGTTTTCACCAAAGCGAAAAAAGATATATTCAATCGTTGATTTTTCAATCCCAATCACGCGAGTCTTCTGCTTTCGCATTTGCTCCACGATTTTGAAGTAATAATTTTCTTCCGCAGTCGTTTTCGGTCCGGAACGACCGTTCCACGAATCTTTGAAATAGTCGAGCAGGATTTTTCGGGTTCGCCGATGTTCGGCGGAATTTTCAGCGGCGTTGATGAAAATATCGAGATCTTTTTGCATCGAAGGAGTTAACATTTCCATCCCGATCCAATCGAATTTTTCCTTATCCAATACCTCTGTTTTGAATTTTTCGTATCCTTTAAGATTACCGTGAACACCTTCCGGGAAGAGCAGCAGCGAGTTTTTTTCACCCTGCATTTCGCTAAAATTTGCGATTTTGGGAACTAACTGATTCTTTTTTGATAACTGTTTGAAAACTACTAATTCATCTTGGTAATGAGGATTTGTCCGCAGATACTTTTTGGCTAATTTGTTTGTCTCCAATAGTTTAATGAACTTATCCAGATTATCCCGAAGATCCGTCCATTTGTCGCCGCTGATTTCAACGTGATCCCATTTAACTTCCACTCCGGCAGCTTTCAGCAATGAGTTGGGATAAAATTTGCCCGTAAAACCATCTTTGAACTTGAGCGTGACGGAATTCTCATCTTCAGCGATAACTTCAGCAAATTTCGGCACAAAATCGCGTTTGATTCCCTCTTTTGTCGTGACGCCGAGTGCCTGAATTCCATAAAAATCTGAATAGTAGCGCGATGGTTTAGCAGTTGCTTCTGAATATTTGGGGTCGAGAAATCCTTGCGCTGTCAGAAATTTAGGCAACAAAGTTCGTAAATCAGGTTCGTGAACGAAACGCGGTTTGGATGTCTGGGAAAATAACAAAACAGTAGTTAAAACAATTATGATAACGGCAAATAAAGTGTTTTTCATATATTTTCGGTTAATTTTTTTTCTTTTTAATGGATCTTTCCTTTCAGCGAT
>DAORIL010001078.1:0-1624 GCA_035438525.1 Pyrinomonadaceae bacterium | reverse complement strand
AATCGCGCTAAAGACGGCAGCGCCTTCTATAGTTGTATTAGTTAAAACCACAACCCCCAGATTTAAGTCGGGAACCATCGTAACTTTTGAAGCCATCCCTGGCAATCCGCCCGTATGGTCAACCATCATATTTCCTTTTTTATCGGTTAAACGCCAGCCCAAACCATAACCTGCGAAATGCGAGTTGTATCGCGGATCGGGATCAGCGTCTAAAACAGTATGAATTTTCCAAAGTTTTCGCTGACTGTTGACCGTAAAGAGCGTGTCTTTTAAGCCTTCACCATATTTCCCGTGGTTTAGATTGGCTAATAACCATTGACACATATCGGCTGCATTTGAATAAATTCCGCCAGCGGCACCGTTTATCATCGGTTTGGAATCTGGGAGTAATGTCAGTTTGCCGGTATCCGAAGAATGAGGCGTAGCCAAATTGCTGGTATCTTTAAGTCTATCTATGGACGCAACGGTCTTGTCCATTTTCAAAGGAATCAGAATCCGTTTAGTTACGAAATCTTCCCAAGACATTCCCGACACTCGTTTAATGATTTCTCCGGCAACAATATATAACAAATTGTCATAATCATATTTCGTTCGGAACTGAGAGGTGGGCTTAAAATGTTGAAAAACCGGAAGCAAATCAGCCATTTTAAAATCGGTTCCATCAGGAAAAAACATCAGATCTCCGGCACCTAAACCGAGACCGCTGCGATGAGTCAGTAAATCTTCGATGATAAAATTTTCCGTCACATACGAATCATACATTTTGAATTCGGGGATGTGATCTTTGACTTTATCCGTCCATTTTAACTTTCCTTCTTCGACCAAAAGTGCCAGGGCTAATGTAGTAAAAGCCTTACCGTTTGAAGCAATTGCAAAATTTGTATGCTCATCTACGGGAGCTTTGGTTTTGATCGATTTTACTCCAAATCCTTTTGTATAAATGATTTTACCGTCTTTGACAATTCCGACGGAAACTCCTGCGACCTTGAATTTGGCAAGCGAATTTTTGACGAGTGTATCAATTTGTTCGGTGGTCAATTGTCCAAAGCAAACACTATTTGTAAAGCATAAAAATAGCGCAAAGATACTAAATCTAAGTATAGTTTTTTTCATTTTTAATTTTTACTCAACTTTTCTATTTGATTGTTTACTGAGATTGAAACAAGGCTGACCACCGTCCTGAAACCCGTCTATTGTTTAAATAAACAGAATCCAAAGTTTTGCACAATTTTCAGTAGTGTAATAATCACACAACCGCTTTAAATTTTCTAGACTAAAAATAGAGATTGTTTATGAAGCAAAAGAATTTTTATCAATAATCAGCCTCAAGCGAAAGTTTGACGCTGTAAATTCCATTAACATCAGTAATTTCGAGGGAATGTTTTTCCGGATATAGAAGATACAACCGTCTTTTAATCAACTCATTTCCCAAACCACCGAAGTCCTGTTTGTTATTCTGAGTATTTTGATATGAATTTTCGCAGACAAAAATAATCTTTCCGTTTTCAATCAACAGTTTTATATTGATTGAATTTGAAGCTTTATTGTTTTCCGTATGTTTGAATGCATTTTCGATAAAGGGAAAAAGAATCATTGGAGCAATAATTAAATTATTCGCGTCGCC
>DAORIL010001077.1:0-1631 GCA_035438525.1 Pyrinomonadaceae bacterium | reverse complement strand
AGACTGGTATCCCGCCGGTCAGTTGCTTGTGGATGAGTAGTAAAAAGTTTAGCAAATGAACCCGGTTTCTTTTTGTTTTGAGAAGCAAGTTTTTCAAACATTGTTGCCATTGCAGTTGGGTCATAACCCGAGGCATAAAGGTATTGAACGCCTAATCTATCAGCTTCTTCTTCTGCCCCTCGAGTAAATTTTAAACCTGCCAACAATTCACCAAATCCACCGGCATTTTGCAAAACAGTTGAAGCAATTCCGCCGCCGAAAATAATTCCGCCGAGGATGCCCCAATTAATAAGTTGACCTTTACCTTGGTTTTCCATCGCGTGACGGGCGGCAACGTGAGCTATTTCGTGTGCCATTACCCCTGCCAGTTCAGATTCATTATCCGCCGCTAAAATCAACCCTTTGTTGACATAGAAAAAACCGCCCGGTAAAGCAAACGCATTTACTTCATCGGTATCAATAACTTTGATGGTAAAAGGAACTTTGGCATCTGAATGGAGCACCACATTTTGACCAACGCGGTTGATATATTCAGTAATTACCGGGTCTTCGATCAATTTTGATTGTTGCTCGACTTCCATCGCCAGTTGTCTGCCAATTGCTGCTTCTTTTTCTTTTGAACCGCCAAGCCAGCCAAAAAATCTATCAGAACCACTATTAATATTTCGTTTACCAATCATTGACGGGTCTTCTTTGGTTGATAATCCGTTGTTGGTTTTCGCCTGATTAGGGCTGGTTTTTGTTTGTTTTTTGTCTTTGGTGTTATTTTCGTCTTTTTTGTTGTTGTCAGTGGTTTGGGCAACAAGGCTGACCGGAAAAACGGCGACCATACTCACCCACATCGCAAAGATAAGAAACAAAGAACCTAATTGACGGGAAAAACTTTTATCCATTACTTTCCTCCAAAAATCCCTTTTACCAAGTAAAAATATTGTATCGTTAAAATCGCTTAATTAGCAATGATTTTAAGATGCGTCAGAATCAGCAAAAGTTGTAAAATTGTCAATAATTTTTAAGAAAAATTAAAGTTTTTGTGATAAAAGTATTTAATCATTGTTAAAAAACTGATAAAGTAATATTGGCTTTGAATTATTTCAAGCTACCACCGCTTAAATAAATAGCCAAGAATTTCCCATATCTTCAATCAAATTTTGAGAAATAACTCCAAATCCAATGAGACGAATCCAAGAAAAAGTAAAAGATTTAGTTGAAATCCGTTCATATAAAAGTATCAGTGATTTTACAATTGACCCTGCTCAAACCTTGAGTATTTATCACTTTACAGATTTTACTGCGGAATTAATGGCAAAGTGGCTGGATAAAGTGGTTGAGGTCGAAGATCAAAGCGGAATTACCAAAGCTCTGGCGGGTTATCGAGGGTTGGGGAAAAGTCATTTTTTAGCAACTATTGGTGCAATTGTTTCTCATCCCGAGTTGCGTTCACGGATTACTGACGGTTATGTTTCGACTAGCGCTCAACGGCTTAAACGTCGGCGCTATCCGGTTGGTTATGCTAAAAGAGGGTCCGATCCTGCTCCAGGGCGACCACGGTGAGGTCGCCTTCCGCAACATCCGGATCAAGGCCCTGAAGTAACCTCCATTTCCGTCCGCATTCACCGTCATGCACTCCA
>DAORIL010001076.1:0-1631 GCA_035438525.1 Pyrinomonadaceae bacterium | reverse complement strand
CGGAGCAAACCGCAGTCCGAAAAAAAGCGAGATCAAAAACTGTTCGGCGTTCTTGCAAGAAACTATTCAATTAATGCAGCCAAAAGTAGTTGCAACGCTTGGAAGTGTCGCGCTTGAGGCTTTAAAGGCAATCGAAATCCATCAACTTAGTTTGAAAAATGACATTGGAAATGCCTTTGATTGGAACGGTCGAAAACTCGTTCCGCTGTATCATCCGAGTCCGCAAGTTATTGCTTCGCATCGCAGATTTGATGAACAAATACTGGATTTTCAGACGCTGAAAAAACTAATATGAGTGAAATAAAACTTTACTGGCTGCCGCATTGCTCGACCTGCAAAAAGTCAAAGGACTTTATTGAAAAAAAAGGTCTGACGATTACTGAGTTTCACGACATCAAAGAAAATCGTCTTTCGCGTGAAGTGATTGAAAAATTAGCCGGATTGGTTGGCGGTGCAGAAAATCTTTTTTCTCGTCGGGCTATCAAATATCGAGAAATGGGACTGCACGAAAGAGAACTTTCAATTGCGGAAATGATTGATCTGATGTCGAGCGAATACACTTTTATCAAACGTCCTGTTTTAGTTGTTGATGAAAAAGCAACCGCAGGTTTTTCGGAAAAAATTTACAACGAGATTTTAGAGAAATGAACAAAAAACAATTAGAAAATTATAATCAAATCCGCAATGGCGGAACCGGTTTTTATCCACAAAAACGAGGTTTATTAGGTGTTTATGGCGCAGAAGCGGTTAAATTTTTGAATGGAATGATAACCAACGATGTGACTAAACTTGAAGATGGAGCGCAGATGCTGGCGGCTTTTCCCAATGCTCAAGGGCGTTTACAGGCGATTGTCAGGGTTATGCGAAAAGGCGAAATGTTTTTATTTGAAACTGAAGAGGCTACTTTGGCTGATATTGAACATAATTTAATGCGTTGGACTTTCGCGGGAGATTTTCATGTAGATAATGAAATTCAATACGATTATGAAAGTTTCACAGTTTGGGGTGAAGTGCCAAACTTAGAGGGAAATATTCAATTTGGCAAGGAAGTTTTTGTGCGGGAACAATTGGTTGAAGACTTCAAAAGCAAATTGAATAATGCTGTCCAAATATCTGATGAAGTTTACAATGTTCTCCGTATCGAAGGGGGAATTCCGCTTTATGGAGTTGATATGGACGAAACAACGATTGTTCCCGAACTTGGTCTTGATGGTTTGATTAGTTACAACAAAGGCTGTTACATCGGACAGGAAATAATTGCCCGTATTTATTTTCGCGGACACGTTGCTAAACAGTTGAGAGGATTAGTGTTGAGTGGAGAGTTGGGAGCGGAGAATCGAGAGCTGAAATCTTTAGACGACAAAAATGCGGGGAAAATTACTTCGGTTTGTTATTCGCCAAAATTGGAAAAATACATTGCTCTAGGATTTGTTCGTTACGACTATTTGGCAGAAGGAACTGAATTGAAGATTGGGGAAATTACAGCAACGGTTAAAGATTTACCGTTTGTCGAAAAGTGATTTAGACCTTTAATAAGGTCTTTATAGAAAGGTCTTTACAAGTGGTATAGAATATTTCAATGCTCAAAAAACTGATTCTTATCTCTGTTTCTCTAATCTTTGCAGTTGCTT
>DAORIL010001075.1:0-1633 GCA_035438525.1 Pyrinomonadaceae bacterium | reverse complement strand
GGCGTGCGTTAAAACAAACCGAATTAAGACAACCTTACTTTCATAATAGATTTTAGTTATCAACCGATAGTTGTTTCCAGCAATGTTAAAGAATGTGCATTTTCCAACTAAATCAGCATGGGGAAAATCTTGCCGAGTTTCAGCTAAATTATTCCAATTTGCTTTTTTAACTACACCATACCAACTTAATAGTGGTCTTTCCGCGCTTGGATAAGCCTGCCAAAAATCTCGCAAAAGGCGTTTTGAAATGATTCTCATTTAGTTTTTTTAATTCAATTATTTTTCAAGATTATAGCAAACTTTAACCAATACTCTCATTTTGAGAGATATTTGTCAAATTGTTTTTCACTTTGCCCTCAAAAGCCATACCATTTACAATTAACAATTAACAATTAACAATTATTATGGAAATCCTTTCTGGTTTAAATCCACAACAAAAATTAGCCGTTGAAACTACTGAAGGCGCAGTCCTCGTGCTGGCTGGCGCTGGTTCGGGAAAAACTCGTGTCATTACTTTACGAATCGCTTATCTGATTTCCGAAAAAGGAGTTGCACCACACAATATTTTAGCAGTGACCTTTACAAACAAAGCCGCAGGTGAAATGAGGGAGCGCGTCAATCAGCTTTTGCGCGGTCAAAATTTACAATCTTCACCGTTAATTGCAACTTTTCACAGTCTTTGTGTCCGGATTTTACGTCAAGAAATTGAACATTTGGGCGAAGGTTTTAACAAATCTTTTACCATTTACGATACTGATGATTCTTTGAAAGTTATAAAAGCATGTGTCAAAGATATTGGTCTGGACGAAAAACAACTCGCTGCTCGCCAAGTTCTTTCGGCAATTTCTTCCTCAAAAAATCGCGGCGAAGATTTTGAAACATTTGCCTCTTCGATTGAATACACGGATGAAAAAAGAAATGCTATCGCCCGTGTTTTCAAACTTTACGAAGAACGATTACAAAACTCAAACTCTCTGGATTTTGACGATCTGATGATCAAAACCGTCCGTCTTTTGCGAAAATCACCCGAAGTCCGCGAAAAATTTAACAATAAATTCAAATATATTTTGGTTGATGAATATCAGGATACAAATCCTTTGCAATTCGCTTTGGTCAAATATCTAACCGAGAAACAACAAAATATTTGCGTCGTCGGAGATCCCGACCAATCAATTTATAAATTTCGCCAAGCCGACATTCGGAACATTTTGGAATTTGAACAACACTACCCGAAAACCAAAACAATTCTCTTGGAACAAAATTATCGTTCTACTCAAAAGATCCTTGATGTTGCTCATTCCATTATTGCCAATAACACTCAGCGCAAGGATAAAAAACTTTGGACGGACAAAGATTCAGGCGATAAAATTAAGTATTTTCAGGCAATTGACTGCCGCATTGTCTGCCGCAAGAAGAACAGTGCTTCGACAGACTCAGCACGAACGGGGATGGAGGTTGGAGTTGGCCGTTCGAGCCTAACCCGCCGCCTTGCACGCCGCGGTGAACAGTCGCAGTCGCAGCTTGGCGAAATCGCGGATGCCGAAGGCTTCGGGATCGGCCTGGCCGACGATCCGGTCGCGCCCGGAACAGTGGGCGAGCTGGATGTCCTCGGGCTGGATCATCTTGTTCATGG
>DAORIL010001074.1:0-1634 GCA_035438525.1 Pyrinomonadaceae bacterium | reverse complement strand
GGACGCACCGGACGTGCCGGACGCACCGGAAAATCAATTCTCTTTGTCACACCCCGCCAAACCCGGATGAAACGCGACATTGAGCAATATACAAAACAACAGATCGAGCCACTGAAACTGCCAACTCAATCCGACATTGTTGAGCGTCGTGTTTCCAGTTTGAAAGAAAAAATAATGGGGGTCTTAACTGACCAAGATCTGGAATTGTATTTATCCTTGGTCGAAGATTTTGCCGAAGAAAATGGTTGCGACATTGCCGAAATTGCAGCGGCAGCAATCTTCTTGACAGTTGGCGATAAAACTTTGGAAGTCAAAGCCGAACCTATCGAAAATACTAAATTCCATTATCCGGAATCCGGAATGGTCAAATTATTTTTCAATGTCGGCCGCAATCATCGGGTCTCTCCCGCCGATTTTGTCGGAGCAATCGCCAACGAAGCCAATGTCCCCGGCAAAGCCATCGGCGCAATTGATGTTAATGATAGATTTACACTAGTTGATGTGCCGAAAGAATTTGTAGCACAGGTTTTGAGCCAAATGTCGCACAGCAAAATCAGAAGTCAAGCAGTTGATATTAGGCTTGCTTCGGAAGGAAATCCCGGAACAGAAAGAAAATCTGCGCCAAAAGAAAACAAAGGATTTGAAAAAGATTTTCGCCAAGATCGTTCCAAACGAAAGAAAACCCGTGTCAAATTTAAGCCAACTGAACCGAGGGACAGAAACAGACCTCCAAAACGAAAAAGCAAGAAAAATAGAAACTAAGGAGAATTTTCGCATGAAGTTTACTAAAACTTGCAATTCCACCAACAAAATGCTAGATTCTATTCTTTAACTCGACAGGTGAAATTCCTGTCAACATTTTTTGATAAGATGCTAACGAAGAACTTTGCTATAACTCGAACTACTACGACACGCTTCTAATGGCGTGAAAGTCGTGTTTGGTAAAACAAACACAAAGCAAAGTCGCTCTTATCAAATCAAATCAAACTAAGTAGTAGTCAGTTAGTTGATAATTAATAATTGATGATTGATAAGGGCTTTCAGCAAAGCATTAACAATTAACAATTAACAATTAACAATTAACAAAGTTATGCAAATAAAATTTGGCGAGAAAATTCAGGAATTTTCTGAAGCGGTTTCCGTTTTGGATGCGATTAAGGCGTTTGACCGTGATGTTTTGAAAAACACCATTGCGGTGAAAGTGAACGGCAATGAAGTTGATTTGTCTTTAAAATTAGACACGACTGACGAAGTTCTCTCAATTGAGCCGATTCAAACTAATACTCGTGACGGTTTAGAAGTCATCCGACATTCAACCGCGCATTTGCTTGCCGCTGCCATTCTTGAATTGTTTCCCGAAACCAAACTCGGTGTTGGTCCGGCGTTGATGGACGATGCGCGATACGGTTTTTATTATGATGTGATTGCACCGCGCCAATTGACTGAGGCAGATTTGCCCGTCCTTGAAAAGAAAATGCGCGAAATGGCAAAACGCAATCTTGTCTATCGCCGCGAAGTTATTGCCAAAAATGAATTGGTCAAACTTTTTGAAGGACGTAATGAACCTTTAAAATGCGAATTGATTGACGAAAAAGCGGACTCAACCGCCACCGCTTATTACATCGAGGGAACTC
>DAORIL010001073.1:0-1635 GCA_035438525.1 Pyrinomonadaceae bacterium | reverse complement strand
ACAAACATTGCCTTGCCAAAACACTTAATTCAATTTCTGCCATATTGAGCCAACTGGCGGGTTTCATCATCATGAAGACTGTCGAACCGAAGTTACTGATGCCGAGATTCTCACCATGGCCGTCATTGCGATGCTCTATTTCGGCGGTAATTTTGAACGGTCGCGGCTTATTCTGGCTGAACCGGGCTTGATTCCGAGGCTGCTTTCGCGTTCTAGATTTTCGCGTCGGGCTAACCGATTGGCTGATTTGATCCATTGTCTGTCTCATCAACTCAGAACAGTTTTGAAGGATTTGCATTGGAAATCTCGTTATTTGTTGGACTCTTTTCCAGTTCCCGTTTGTGACAACCTTCGCATCAAACGCTGTCGAATCATTAGTGATGAACGTTTTCGCGGAAAAATCTCCAGCCAACGACGCTAATTCTATGGGGTTAAAGTTCAACTTTTGATAACTTCGGACGGAATTCCGGTCGAGTTCTGTATTTTGCCGGGCAGTTGCGTCGATTTGCAAGGTTTGGCGGAATTGGCGCTTTCTCTTCCCGAAGAGATACAATTATTTGTTGATAGTGCTTACAATTATTACGAGTGGGAAGATTATTTGTCGGAAGTTCCTAAGCTTCAGCTTCAAGTGCCGTGCCAAGTGAATTCCAAACGCAATCGGGAACCATGGCTCGAAGTTTACAAATCGTGGATGAGAAAATACCTTGAAACGACGATGGGTGAAATAGAAGAGCTGTTTCCGAAAAAGATTCAGGCCACGAATTTGAATGGTTTTCTGTTGAAAATTGCTTTCTTTTTAATTGCTGTTCAAATTGAAAAGGCTTTAACTCTGTAACTGGCAACTTGTGTTATAATAAGGTTAAATTCAATAGACTACTTATATTTTTTATTTGGGGACGGAATTTGCCATAATATAAGTTTTTTAATACCTTTAGGTGTTCAGATTCAAAAATAAAACTTCTTTCTTATTTATAAATCTCAATTTTAAATTCCCCATTATTTTCAACGAAACCGCGATACATTCCCTCCGAATTAAAAGGTAAAACAACATTTCCATTTTTATCAACCGCAATAAATCCGCCTTCACCTTTGATTTCGCTTAATCGTTCAACTGCTTCATTCGCAGCTTCTTCTAAACTTAAATTTTTATATTTCATCCTAGCTGCGACATCAAAAGCAGTTAAGCCAAGCATGAAATATTCACCATGGCCGGTGCATGAAACCGCACAAGTTGAGTTTTCGGCATATGTTCCGGCACCGACAATGGGAGTGTCTCCGATGCGCCCAAATTTTTTGTTAGTCATTCCACCGGTTGAAGTTGCCGCGGCGAGATTTCCCCGAAAATCACAAGCAACTGCTCCTACTGTTCCAATCGGCTTTTGAATTTCCGGTGAGCTGTGGTCAAGTTCAATTCTTCCCGCTTCAATTGCTTTTAATAATTGGCGGTAACGATGTTCAGTAAAAAAATATTCGTCCGATTTAAATTCTACTTTCATTTGATGGGCAAATTCGTTTGCTCCTTCACCCGCCAATAGACAATGTTCGGTTTTTTCCATTACCAATCGCGCAAGTTTTATCGGGTTTTTAACATTTTGAACAAAAGCGATAGCTCCGGCTTTTAATTTTGCACCGTCC
>DAORIL010001072.1:0-1639 GCA_035438525.1 Pyrinomonadaceae bacterium | reverse complement strand
CGGGCAATTGCAGAATACCGCCAACAATATTCTCTAAAGATTGACGGGTTATCGGCATTACGAAAATATGGCAATGAGGTTGGCCAATCGAAGAAAAAAGCAGCCGCAAATAATCGTAAATTTCGGTGACAGTTCCAACCGTTCACCTAGGTGATTTTGAAACAGTTTTCTGTTCAATCGAAATTGCAGGGGAAAGTCCTTCGACCGAATCAACATCAGGCTTTTCCAATTGGTCTAAAAATTGACGCGCATACGCCGAAAGCGATTCGACATATCGCCTTTGTCCTTCGGCATAGATCGTATCAAAAGCCAGAGAGGATTTGCCCGACCCCGAAAGTCCGGTGATTACGGTCAGTTGATCGCGTGGGATTTCGACGTTTATATTTTTTAGGTTATGTTGTCTTGCACCGCGGACAGTTATTTGTTTAATGCTCATCAGTTAAAAAAATTGCTGTAGAAATAAACTTTTATTTTAACAATTTGAGGACTGAAAACAAAATGGCGAAAAAAGGAAGTTTTCAAACTTTTGCCAAAGAATCGATTTGATCAAACCTATTACAAAAAAATCAGCCACTCAAAAAAAAGCAACTGATAATCCAACAAAATTCTACTTTCATTATTCAGTAATCCCGATAATTACACCGAAATCACCGTCCAAATCTTCAATGTTTTTCTCCGGTAAATACATTCTTGACACAAACCCATCCAAATACAAAGCATCCTGACAACCTAATTCCTTTAAATGCTGGGCAAAATCGTAAAAGTTCACCTCCTTTCGGGAAATTGAAAAGACGATTTTATTTCCTTCCAGCACGCAAACTCCGTTTCGCAGATTAACATTTTCAGAATTTTGCTTAAATTCAGGATTTATTTGCCCATCGAACAGCAACATTGGACCCGATTGAGTAGCGAAATTTATTTGCCCGTCATTTTTGAAATTTTGAGTAGTAACAAGAAAGGCTTTTTTATCAATGGTCAGATAAAAAACTCCATTCGGTTTAATATAAAAATTCCCTTTTGCCTCTCTGACATTGAGCGGAGTGATCATTTGTTGGTTCTGAATAAAAAGCCCGAGCGGTTTATTATCTTCCTGATACATTCCGCCGTTCATCGCAAAACGCAATTTTTTTCCGCTCTTTTCAACATAGTTTTTCAGTTTTTTTATACTCTTAAAAACCTTTCCTTCATTATCTTTCCAAAAACATTCAATGTTTACTTCATCAGAATTTACTATCAAATCCGCAAAAATACCTTCTATGTTTTGATTGCAGGATAAACAACAGTTAATAACCAATAAAACAAATAATGTCCCTAAACTCTTTGACTTTCTCATTTTATAAATACTGCACGGAAATTTGAGTTTTACGCCTTTGATTTGATTATCTTCTTTGCTTCCGCCAAGGCTTCTTCTAAATTTGTTACTTTTCCATCCAATTGTAGTTCATAAACAGCTTTTGTAATATCTCCAAAAAATTTTGAAGGAGTTAATCCTAATTCAATCAAATGCCGTCCCAGCAAAATTTGTTCAGGCGCCTTTGTTTCAACCTTTAGTTCCCGCACTTTTTCGATAAACCATTCCTGTGCTTCCGCCTTAAACCATTTTTCTTTGGGAATCCATTCGGGATTTCTGCCTAGTGCA
>DAORIL010001071.1:0-1642 GCA_035438525.1 Pyrinomonadaceae bacterium | reverse complement strand
AGTCGAAAATATGCGTGATGGAAAAAGCGATAAATTTGACGTTGCCGGAATCCGTAAAAAATGGAAAGCTGAACGGCGGAAGACGAGGAAGCAAGAAGTTGTGATTGATGAATAGTTATAACAAATTGCCTAAATAAATGAGTTTAAAGATTTGGAAAAAGGCAGAAACACGCGCGTTAGCAAGTGTGTTAAACCATTGTAATTGTTCAACTTTGACACCCTTACTGACGTGCGGGTTTCTGCCTTTGAAAGCAAAAGTTTCTTTTTTTTTCGGCTAAAACCGTTTTTGGAAAAGATACGACAATTTTACGAAAAATGTCCGGTTTAATTGGAGAAAGCCTGTTTGCGGTTGCCCGAAAGCGAAGCCTTTATAATTCCAGTTATCATTGTAACCTATGAACAGGGACTTACCGGGGCTTGGTGTCCATGCAAATGTATATTGTCCGAACATCCGGCTGGTCAATGTATCGTAATCAATCCGCGTTCTTAAAGAAACAAAAGTCGAAAATTGGTATCGCGTCAGAAATTGAAAGATATTTGAATCATAAGCCAATCTTCCCGTATCATTTCTGGTCAGAGTTGATTTGCGGTAACTGAAAGCAAAATTCATTTGATTAGTCGGGCGATAAGTGGCTGCAATTTTAAAGACAAAGTTTTTGGCGGCTCCGGGATCGAGCGGTGCGCCTTGTCCAAAGAGTAAAGCTGCCGGACTGACTCGGGGAAATTTACTTCCGGCTCCAAAATCATAATCGAAAGTATTAAAGAACAAATTAACGTTAGAGTTCATCGCAAATTTCTTGTTGAAGTTCCGGTTAAAAGTTCCAAAGCCGCCCCAGGTGTGAACATCTCTTTTCGGACCGTTGAAAAATGCTCCAGATTGCGCGGCATTTCTTTTCGGACCAAATTCATCTTCGTAAATATTGCTTAAACCGACCGAACCACCTCCACCGATCTGCATATTTCCTTTCATACTAAAAGTGAAATTAGTATTTAATCCCCAGCCTTGCAATCTGCCGTAAAAATCGTTGACGGTGCCAAAACTTGCCGTTGCAAATTTTTGAATAATAGTGTTTTTAGGATGCGGATCAGAATTTGCACCAACATAAAAGGAATTGTTCATCGTATTGGTTTGCCCGAAAAAACCGACATCTGACCGATAATCTCTGGTCGTTCCATCTCCGGTCACTCCGCCGATATGATTCTTGCCTTCGTAACTATATGAATAGCTGTAGCTTATTCCGTTACCAACCCGATAATCCATTGAATCTTTGTCAGGATTATAAAAATAGTTTTTTGATGTCGTTCCTAAAATTTGGGCATTAAATTCCGAGCTTTTATTTATCTTCCAACGACCGTCAAATCCGGCAAGCTGATTATGTTTGTTTGGATAATTATAACTGGTTGCAAGAAAACCGATATTTGATTCTTTGCCAAAATCCCTTTTAAATCTGGCAACTCCGATAAAAGCTTTTTTAGCGTAAGGGTTAGAAAGCGGATCATCTACTGCACCAAAAATACCAAATGAATTTTTCCCGACCTTTCCGGTAAGTTTCAGTGCAACATCCGGATTTTCAACCTTTCGCGTATAAACTGCCTGAATCGGTGTCTGGAAAATATCTACACCTTCCAGAAAGAAAGGTCG
>DAORIL010001070.1:0-1655 GCA_035438525.1 Pyrinomonadaceae bacterium | reverse complement strand
CAAACTAAATGGACAAACGGCATGGCTTAATATTCCGCTTTTGGGTAGATTTCAACCATCTGAGTTTGTTAAAATTCCGGTTGTTTTGATGCTCGCAAAATATTTTGGCGAACGGCGAACAGGTCCTTTAACGATTAAGGAATTTATTATTGCAGTTGCAATTTTAGGTGGACCGATTGGGTTGATCATGCTTGAACCTGATGCAGGGCAAGCCATAACTTATTTTCCGCTTTTAGCCGCCATCTTGTTTCTTTCAGGCATTAAGATCCGTTGGGTCATATTGGCAACTTTAGCAGTTCTGATTTTTACCCCGATTGCTTTTTGGCTCGGAGTTAAAACAGGAAAGATAAAACCTTATCAGGCTGAACGGGTAATGGTGATTGTTGATCCCGAAAATGCAGATCCCAGAGGCTACGGCTATCATACTTTTCAATCAATCATTACCGTTGGAAAAGGCGGTTTAACCGGTATCAAAGGCGATACCGAAGCATCGCAAAGTGCCTTAAAATTTTTACCCGAACCGCATTCTGACTTTATTTTTGCCGTAGCAGCGGAAAATACCGGATTTGTCGGTTGTATCTCGCTTTTGTTAGCATATGCTTTGTTGTTATCGAGATTCATTGCAGGAGCGAGGGACGCACCTGACCGTGCCGGAATGCTGGTCATTATGGCAGTTGTCGGAGGGGTAACTTTTCAGATTTTTATGAATGTCGGCATGGCATTAGGCTTTTTGCCGGTGATCGGAGTTCCCTTACCATTGATGAGTGCAGGATTATCCGCAATCTTATCAACATTTATCGCAATCGGATTTGTATTAAGCGTCAGAATGAGACGTTTCGTCAATTAGGAGGTCATTGAATGGCAGAAGAATATAAGAGTAAAGAAGTTGAATCAATTCCAACTCGACGAAAAGGTTTTTGGAAGTATATGTGGTTGCCGACTGCGCTGTTGCTGGCATTGTCTGCCGGCGGAATGACGGGCGTGTTAAGTTCATATTATCTGAATAACTCTCATTTTGCGACCGAAGTTTCGGCATTAGCAACTTATCGTCCACCGCAAGTAACCAAAATCTATGCGGATGACGGCGAAACGGTTTTAGCCGAATTTGCACTCGAAAAACGAATCCCAATTAAAGAAAAAGATATTCCCAAAGTAGTCGAAGATGCTTTGATTTCGGTTGAAGATAATCGCTTTTATGACCATATCGGAATTGATCCGTATCGAATCGGCGGAGTAGTTATCAAAAATCTGTTGACCGGCAAAACAGAAGGTGGTTCAACTCTCACTCAACAACTTGCCAAAAACCTTTTTCTCTACAAAGACCAAACTTATACCCGTAAGGTCAATGAATGGATGATGGCTTTGGAGATTGAGCGTTTTTATACCAAGCGTCAAATCCTTGAAATGTATATGAACTACGTTTTTCTCGGTGCAGGTTCATACGGATTTGAAGCCGGAGCCCGAACTTACTTTGGTAAAACGCTGAAAAACGTTAACTTAGAAGAAGCTGCATTGCTTGCCGCAATTCCCAAATCACCGGAATATTCGCCAACCCGAAATATGGAAAAGGCCAAAGACCGTCGTGATATTGTGCTTGACCAAATGGCAAAATACGGCAAGATCACGCAAGCCGAAGCTGATGCTGCCAAAGCTAA
>DAORIL010001069.1:0-1676 GCA_035438525.1 Pyrinomonadaceae bacterium | reverse complement strand
TTATCGTAGTTGCTTTATTATTGGCGGCAGTTTTATATTCACTGGCTAAATAAAATTAGATAGGATAATTCACTTTCGGTTGTTTATTCAAAAGGATTTGATTAAGGGATGAATCGCAAAAATTTGAGGAAAATTTTAATCTGCACATTGCTTTTGCCTCTAATCATTTTTGCCATTTCCGCAATCTTAATCATTGCAGATGGTTTGAATGACGAAATTAACCAATCCGATGTCGCAATTGTCCTTGGCAATACAGTGAACCCCGACGGAACTCCTTCACCCAGATTGCAGGCGCGGCTTGATAAAACAATTGAACTTTATCGAAAAGGACTTTTCCCAAATATCATTGTCAGTGGCGGTTTAGGCGTTGAAGGATTTGATGAAGCGGTTGTGATGCGCCAATATTTGATTAATCATAATATTCCGGCTGAGTCTATTTATTTGGATAGCAATGGAAATACAACTGCTTTGACTGCTAAAAATTCCGCAGAGATTATGAAGCAAAATAATTGGAACAGTGCAATGATTATTTCACAATATTTTCATATTTCCAGAACCAGATTAGCTTTTTCAAAATTCGGTGTTTCAAGGGTTTATTCTGCCCACGCCAATTATTTTGAATTACGTGATTTATATTCGCTTGGAAGGGAAGTAATTGGTTATTACACTTATTTTCTAAAAGGCGGAGTTGATTAAAAAGTTATGACTGGATATTCAGGAACTCCTTTGCACAAAAAACTAGGCATCAAAAGCGGTTATTTGGTTTATTTACAAAATGCTCCAACAAATTATTTTGAACTTTTGGATGAACCGCCGGATGGAGTTCATTTTGTCAGTAATCTAACCGAAAAGGTTGATTTTATTCATCTTTTTACCAATAATTACAATGAATTAGCCGAATTGTTGGACGAATTTCAAAATCAGATCAAAGATGACGGAATGATTTGGGTTTCGTGGTATAAAAAAGCTGCCAAACTACCGACCGAATTAACTGAGGATTTAATTCGTGAAACTGCGCTGAAACTTAAATTGGTTGATGTTAAAGTTTGTGCTGTTGATGAAAAATGGTCAGGATTGAAATTAGTTATTCGCAGAGAAAATAGACATAATAAAAATTAAAGAGGCAAAAGTAAAAATTCTAATCTGAAATCAGAAATCTCCAATCCCAAATTGAACTATGCTTAATATTTGTTTAGTTGAACCGGAAATTCCGCCCAATACTGGCAATATTGCACGTTTATGTGCAGCCACCTTTACTAATTTGCATATTGTCGGTGTAACCGGATTTCGCTTAGATGAAAAGGCGGTCAAACGTGCGGGATTAGATTATTGGGATGAAGTTAAACTCTTTCGTCACCGTAATTTAGATGCACTCTATGAAGCCTTGCCAAATTCACGTTTTCTCTATTTCACCACTAAATCCAAAACAAATTACACCGATTGGCAATTTGAGGATAATGACTGCTTAATTTTCGGACGGGAAACTCGCGGTTTGCCCGAAGATTTACTTGAAGCAAATTTGGAACGTTGTTTGACGATTCCGATGCCGAATAAAAATGTGAGAAGTCTAAATTTGGCAAATTCAGTTGGAATTGTCCTTTACGAAGCGTTACGGCAATGTGAGTTTTTTAGAAAACCTTAATTCCGGCTTGTTTTTTCAAAGTATTTGTGCAAAA
>DAORIL010001068.1:0-1678 GCA_035438525.1 Pyrinomonadaceae bacterium | reverse complement strand
ATTCGGTAAAAAAAACGGATACCTGTCAAAATTAAATTCATTGGAATTTGGATGTCCTTTCCAATAAATTCAATTAAATGGGGATTTATGAGTCAAAACCTGAAAATAAGTGAAGCCTTCGGCATCGAAATCGGAGATATTATTTGGGGAAATTACGGAAACTACGAACCAACCAAATATGAGGTCACCCGCATCACCAAACCCGCTTTATTCAATGATTATTCGTTGTATATTTATATTTACTCACAACCGGTCATTCATATCGGAGCGCGGGACATTGGCTCAAAAGGAGAGGGAAATGCCAGTTTTGGGACTATTCGCCAAGTTGGGGGACGTTATTTTTCAAGTCAGAATGATGAGATATTTATTGAAAAACCTCGCCAAAGAGCTGTCCTTCAACGTGATTTGTTCGCTTTATTGGAAGCATCCGAAGACCCGCTCCAATATCCGTTTCAGGAAGGCGTAGATTATCGCCGGGGAGCAGGATTGGTCTGGAACTGTGAAAAGTGCGATAGAGATTTTAATACGGAGTTCAAAATGAAACTTCCGTGCCGGCATGAATGCGGTTCAACTTCAACCCCAATTTTCTATTTTGATTTTCCTAAAACGGTCACTACCGACCGTTACCCGAGCACATTTTTGGTTTCCTTGAATTTTGAAGATTATCTGCCGAATCAAAACGGAACAAAATCAACAGTGATCGGCGCAAAGGTTTAGCCCTTTGTTTTGGCAGGGAAATTTGAGCCGAGAATAATTATGGCGACCAATAAAATACCAAAAGATAGCGTTAGAGAGAAGAAAGTAAAAGTTTCAACTTTAATTAATATTGAAGTTAAAGAAAAAAGGTCGAGCCTTCGATCTTTTATGGAATGGTTTTAGATATGTTCGCCAGGTCTGAAGAGATCCCAATTCAATAAGATACAGTAGGAAACATTGGACTTTTCTTCATTTCAGCATCATTTAACTTTACAATGGGTTGAACCTGTGGCAACTTAATCGGCTGTGAGTGGATTATTTTATGAGATCCGCAGGTCCGTCTTATTTTCCTCAATTGATTACTTTTACGCGAGTATTGAACAATTCGACAAACCGAAATGGCAGAACCAGCCTTTGGTGGTAGTTCCGTCCAACACCGAATCAGCCGTTGTGCTCAGTGTTTCGCGTGAAGCAAGGGAGTATGGAATTAATCCCGGGATGCGGATCTCAGAAGTTAAAGAGCTTTATTTGCCGGTCGTCACGGCAGCAGCTCGTTTTAAACGGTATGCCGACGTTCAATCTTTGATCAACCAAAAAGCGGAAACGATCTTCGGAAAGCTCAGAATTTTCTCCCTTTCCGAATTTGCGGTCGATCTCGGTGAGGACGTTTCACTCGATGTGTGTCAGAACCTTGACATTATTTTCAAAGATTTTCTGATTGATGAATTTGGAGACTTATTCACAAACTCCATCGGGATTGCCGCTAACGACTATTTAGCCAAACTTTCCGCCCAATTAGCTTCACCTGACGGTTTTTTGTTTCTCGATGAAAAACCTTTGGAGACCCTTTACGAACTTTCTTTGGCAGAACTACCCGGCATCGGGACAAAGATCGCTGAACGCCTCGGACAATTCGACATTAAGACGATGGCCGAACTGGTCCGGGCTTCCCCCGGAGACCTCAAACGAGCGTGGGGAAATA
>DAORIL010001067.1:0-1680 GCA_035438525.1 Pyrinomonadaceae bacterium | reverse complement strand
GATCTTTTTTTCGATTGGTTCGTAACGGCAAAATGGTCGATTATTAAAAGGGAATGGAAGCGCATTTACTTCAGTTCGTGTCTTTCCGGCATCTAGCATAATTAGTAAAATTCAGGGGATTATAAATAATTTAACATAAAAGGGCGAAAAACTTTAGTTTGGATTGAAACTAAAGTTAAGTTTCATCCACTAATTCACCGTAAATACTTGGATAAGCCACATAATCAAAATCATTCTCATACTGTTGTTCCAGATGATTCAGAGTTCAAAGAATTTACTCGTGCGGATTATCTTTCTTTTTACAACCCAAATAAAGTTGGGGCATTTTAAGATTTGAAATATCTAGTTTGTTTCCGTCATCAAATTACGGCTTTAGGTTACCCTTTGTTTGGTGCTTTGTTTGAATTGCGGCATTTTTTCACCTGCACCGATTTGGTCTAATTCAAAACGAATATCTTTGACCAAACTTGATCTCATCCGGCCGATTGCCGGTGGGATTTTACCTTCGGTTATTTCACCAAAATGTAAAATAATCTGCTGCCAAGCGGATTCCAATTCATCTGCCAAAGTCGAAATCTTGGTAATATCGTAGGGAATGGCAATTTCCTGACAACCGAGACGGGCAAAAACTTGTAAATATCTGGCAGTAGATAAATCAGGGCACGCCAGGCGAATATTCCCAACTTTTAATTCAACTCCAAGCAAGGTATGTTGAATTTCTGCAGAATTTTCTTTTTCGGGAATTGAAAGACTATAGGCACGGGTTCGCAAGGTGCGAATTTTGTCACGGTAAATTTCTGCCAGCCAATTTTCGCCAAGTTTTTCTTTAATTTCAATTGCAATGTCCATCTGAAAGAGTCACCGCCTAAGAAAAGAGTATCACAATTGATAAAGATGTTGAATGTCAGAGTTTTTCAGAATCAAGAAAAATTAAAGGTTTGAAGCCAAATCGTCAAGTTTTTGCTGCAAAAGATTGAAATATTTGCCAACGTGGATGCCATCCATCATGGAATGATGAACTTCGACTGAATGCGGTAACTTCAATTTACCATTTTCCTCGAATAATTTACCAAAGACAATGCGCGGAACGGTTTGCGAAAAATCATTTCTTGTGGCGTTCTTAAAACTAGTGAATGAAATCCAGGGAATTACCGAGTAATAGATCAGATCAAGCCTTTCACTTTCAACATCAAAGGTTTTTAGTTTTTTATATTTTTCAACCGCTTTTTTCCCCGCCTCATTAAATTCGAAAACATTATCTTTTAACTCAAAATAGCAAAATGAAAAAGTTTCGTCTTCATTGAGAATGGTTTGAGTGGCGTGAATTGAATCGAATTGAACAAGTTTTTCGTCAACTAAACGGAGGCGAAATTCCGGAATTTCATTAGCAGTTTTGATTGAATAAAAAAGGCTCACCAGAGCAAAAGAGAGTTTATGCTTTTTGCAGAATTGATAAAGATTGGTGGCATCAACCGGAGCGGTTAGATTGAAAAATGGGTTTTCAAAATTGCGGAAAAACTCAAAAGTGGTTTTTCGATTCCATTTTTCAATCTCTATTTCCCGAAACATCTTTTTTGATTTCGATCCCGGTTTTTATTTTACCTGTGCTTTTACAGCTGGTGGCACGGCTTTGAAAATGTTCAAAACTTTATCGCTGAATAAGCCTAAACCAAACACACC
>DAORIL010001066.1:0-1681 GCA_035438525.1 Pyrinomonadaceae bacterium | reverse complement strand
TTTGACTCACCAAACTAGCTTTTACTCCTTCGCCAAATTTTCCGTCTAAAACCGCTTCACCGAAATTATAAACGTCTCTGGCAGAACCATAAACAGAACCCGCACCAACCAAAAACGAATAATTTTTGACCGGAACATTGATTAGTCCATTTGGTGAAACATAATAATCCTGAGCGCGTCGTTCGATCACTGCATCTCCTTCAAAATTAACTGCATCATTCATTTGAGCCGGGTTAAAGACAAATTCCTGTAAAAGTTGTGCGTAACTTTTGCCAGAAGCAATTTCTAAACATCGCGCCAAAACCGCATAACCGCCTGAACTGTAAAGGCTTTGGGTTCCCGGTTCAAAGGCTAAAGGCGATTGTTTAACTTTTTCGATAAATTCGGCTGAGGTATAAGCAATTGATTCTTGTTCCGGCGGCATTACGCGGTGCTTGATTCCTGAACGATGCCGCGCCAGCATTTCAATCGTGATTTTGTCACCGTTCGGAAAATCTGGAATATATTTGGTTAATTTATCAGACATCGAAATTTTTCCACTTTCGACCAAACGGGTCAAAATTACTACCGTCATTAACTTGGTAATCGAAGCAATTCCGATGCGCGTATTTATTTGATTTGGAATTTTGAAATCGGCATTTGCTAGTCCAAATGCTTTTTCGTAAATGACTTTGCCGTTTTCGGAAGCCAGAATTTCGCCCGCAAACTGATTCGTTTCAATAAATGGTTTGAGAAAATCATCAATCTTTTTTGCCTTGTCAGTTTGCCCAAAACTTGTCTGAAAAAATATGGATAAAATTAAGCCCAAAGGAATTACTATAAATTTCGATTTATTCATCTGAACACACCTCTCTAAAATAAAATCGTCAGTTTGTATTTTAGACTTGAATTTATAACCAAGTCTTGACTGAAATTAGCAGATTCGGCTGAAATTAGCGTGTTTTGAAAATATTGCGAAATTCTTTTGGGGTTAGTCCTACTAAATTTTTAAAGCTGCGGGAAAAATGAGTTTGGTCAGCGAAACCAGTGTTGAGCGCAATTTCAGCCAGACTTTCATCCGAAGAAATTATTTTCTGCCGTGCAATTTCGATGCGGATTTTACGAATATAATCGCCAATCGTGCAACGCTCAAATTGGCGAAAAACTCTGGCTAAATGAGTCGGATGAACACCGACAAATTCGGCTAAATCCGTCAAATTCAACGGCTCAGCAGAATTTTCGCGCAAGATTTCGATAGTTTTTTCGAGCCATAATGGACGCTTCCGCTCATTTCTTTTTAAATTTTGACGCGAAGCAAAGATCAAAAGTTCGGTGGTCAAACTTTCCAAAGCCAAGGCAGAAAATACATCTCTGGCGGAAAATTCACGATACATTCGTGCCGCAATCCACAGAGATTCATTATTTACCATTGAAATCGGCTCGTTTAATTTTGCGCCGTAATCTTTAACCCTTTCTAAATTTTTGGCATCAATTTCGACTAAAAAATGTGTCCCGTTGGAATTGTGTTTTTCGGCGTGGCTGACATCGGGCGGATAATAAACCAGCGCAGTCGGTGTGCGCTCATCAACTTTTCGCTCAATTTGTTCTTGATAATTTCCCGAGAGAACAAAACAAAAATGTGAAAGTTCGTGAGAGTGTTTAGGGATTTGCAGCCGATTCGGATAGGCTTTTTCAGTAAAAC
>DAORIL010001065.1:0-1682 GCA_035438525.1 Pyrinomonadaceae bacterium | reverse complement strand
CACTTTAGCAAAAGTTAAGCCCGATTGCCCCTGATATTTTCCACCTCTGTCTTCGTAAGAAACGGCACAGTCTTCGTTTGATTCAAAGAAAAGAATCTGCCCGATTCCTTCGTTGACATAAACCCGAAGCGGTAAATTAGCCAGATTAGCAATCTCGACCACCAGACGACCAGTCCATCCGGCTTCAAGCGGGGTGGTGTTCACCAATAATCCGGCGCGGGCATAGGTAGATTTTCCCAAAGCAACTCCGGTTACATTGCGCGGCATTTTGAAAGTTTCAATCGTCACGCCAAGTCCGTAAGCATGAGGCGGAAGCAGATAATACCGTGCGCCATCATCCGATTCCCGCAAAGGCGGTTCGGACAGAGAACCTTCGTCAAAGCGTTTAGGATCAATTTCGTAACGATGAACCGGCGTAAAAACTCGAAAACCGTCGTCTGCCAGACGCATATCGTAACCGTAACTCGAACAACCCGCCGAAATTATTTTTCTGCCTTCAACTTCGCGCACCAGTTCAGGCAGGAAAGGTGAAATCATTTGTTGCTCTTCAGCCATCTGACGCAACCAAAGGTCTGATTTTATTGTCATAAATATTCAAATAAAAAATGGAAAGTGATAAGAAAAAATAACCTATCGCTTCCCAAATTACAAATTATAAATTGACCTTTTTACTTTTTACTTTTCCACTACCAATTACTCATTTTGAGAGTTCCGTCACCAATGGTAAAAGAAAGCAATGCGCCGCCATTTCCAGACTTTGCCAACATTGATGTTTCACTAAATTTGGTTTGATTACGTGGTTTCAAAGTGGTCAGGGAGTTTTCGATTTTTCCGTTTCGCAAAACCGACGCATCAATTTCGGCATTCATATTATTTGGAAACTGAACATTGAGCGTTCCGTTCGCCAGCTGCACTGAGGATTCTCTGCCGCGCCAGCTGCGGTTACCGATTTTGACATCTACATTGCCTTTTCCAAAAGTTGCATTGACCATTCCGCCCGTCAGATTAAGCGAAGCATTACCTTCATACGCCTTAATTTGGATTGCACCTTCGACTTTGGACAAAGTTAAATCGCCCGTTCCGCTGTTGATGTCTAAATCGCAGTAGTTCGGAACTTTTATTTTGTAATCAATTTTCAAAGGGCTGTTGAGTAATTTCTTCGGAAAATTCTTCGTAACTTTTTTCAAATATTCTTTATCGTGAGTTCCGACACTCATAATTGTGACGTGACCAAACTGCTGATCAATGGCAAATCCGCTGACTTTGGCAATTTCGGCTAGATCCGCCTCATTTGCTCCTTGCATTTCAATCTCGGCCGAAATTTCAACCTCATTTTTGTTCCAACCTTCAATCGTAATTGAACCGTTCGGCGCACCTATAATTGTTAGGGTTCCGCCTGCTCCTAGTTCAATTGTGTCGTTTTTATAGGTTGTGCGTTTGATCGTTTGAGCAAATGAAAGGTTGGTAAAACTCAGAATCGAAAGACAAATGGCGAATGAAATTAAGATTTTTTTGTTCATTTTTTTGCAATGGGGAAGATGGTTGAAATGTAAAAAAGCGGCGAACCAATTTGATTATAACAGTTTTTGAGAAAAGAAAACTGCTTTTTATCGAGCAAGAAAGGAAATGCTTCCGCGCTGGTTTATGATATTAACCGTTGCACTGCCATCACCAAATTTACC
>DAORIL010001064.1:0-1682 GCA_035438525.1 Pyrinomonadaceae bacterium | reverse complement strand
AGCTATTAAACTTAACTCACCGTTAAATTTAGAGTGTTGGTATGGTCCGTGTCAATACACATCGGCGCGGCTCATTACCAAAGGAAAGTTTGAGCAAAAATACGGCAAATTTGAGGCGCGAATCAAAATCCCGCGCGGACAAGGAATGTGGAGTGCCTTTTGGCTTTTGGGAAATGACATTGACAAAGTTGGTTGGTCAACCTGCGGCGAGATTGACATTATGGAAAACATCGGACGTGAGCCAAAAACTGTTCACGGCACGATTCACGGTCCCGGATATTCGGGCGATAAAGGCATCGGCGCACCGTTTGATATTAAGAAAAAAGTGGCTGATGATTTTCATGTTTTTTCAACCGAATGGAGCGAAAACAAGATCGAGTTTTTTATGGATGGAAAACGATATAAAACAATTACTCCCAAAGATTTACCAGAAGGCAAAAAATGGGTTTATGATCATCCGTTCTTTATCTTGTTAAATTTTGCGATTGGCGGTCCGTGGGGCGGAAATCCTGATTCGACTTCGGTTTTTCCGCAGGAAATGTTGATTGATTATGTTCGGGTTTATCAATAGATTTTAGATTTTGGATTTTGGATTTTAGATGGGTGTCGCAATGAAGAGTTTCTGGCTGATTCTGATTTTAAATTTATTTACTTTTGGAAATGTCTCGGCGCAAAAAACTGAAATTTCATTAAATTCCGGCTGGAAGTTCCGCGAATTCAATAAAACTGAATGGCTTCCCGCGACTGTTCCGGGCTGTGTTCACACAGATTTGATTGCCAATAAAAAAATCGAAGACCCGTTTTACCGCGACAATGAAAAAAAACAACAATGGATCGGCAAAACTGATTGGGAATACACAAAGACTTTTAATATTTCCGCCGAAACGCTCAAACGCCAAAATCTTGAACTCGTTTTTGAAGGATTAGACACTTACGCCAATGTTTTTCTCAATGAAGTAAATATTCTAAACGCCGACAATATGTTTCGGACGTGGCGGGTTGATGTCAAAGATAAATTGAAAAAAGGCGAGAATACTCTGCGAATAAAATTTCGTTCGCCAATTAACGAGATTTTGCCGTTGATGAAAAAACTTGATTACGAACTTCCTGCGGTCAATGACCAAGGCGAAAAAACTTCACCTTACACGCGCAAAGCTCCGTATCAATTCGGTTGGGATTGGGGACCGCGTTTCGTGACGAGCGGAGTTTGGAAACCTGTAAATTTGGAAGTTTGGGACGATGCCCGAATTGAGGATTTTCAAATCAAACAGGACAAAATCACTAAAAACAGAGCCGAATTAACCGCAGTTGTAGAAATTACTACTTCAAAAGCCGTTGATGCGACAATCGCAATTTCCCAACTTCCCGGAGGAGGCACGGCGGATTTGCGGGTTAATCTTACACCGGGAACAAAAAAATATGAATTGCCTGTAATTGTTGATAATCCTAAACTTTGGTATCCAATCGGTTACGGCGAACAATCGCTTTACAAATTTAACGCCAGAATTCTGGTTAAAAATAAAACCATTGATGAAAAGACGAAACAAACAGGAGGACGGACGCGTGAGCTGCGGCAAAAGCCCGATAAAGACGGAATCAGCTTTGAATCCGTCGGCCATGGAATCCCGATTGTCGCTCATGGAGCAAACTGGATTCCGGCAGATATTGTCCCGACACGGATT
>DAORIL010001063.1:0-1684 GCA_035438525.1 Pyrinomonadaceae bacterium | reverse complement strand
CGCGAATGGCAAATTGGTCGTGGGCAGTCACAAAAATTATGGTCGGCAATTCTTCACCGCGAAGCGCTTCGACGAATTCAAAACCGTCCGTTTCCGGCATTTGGACATCCAAAAAGACAAGCTGCGGCTTTAGTTCTGCAAAAGCCTCGATCGCCTGTTGTCCATTGTTGCATTCGCCGACGATTTCTATTTCAGAGTCCTTGCTTAGATAACGTCGGATGCGCTTCCGCGCCAACAGCATATCGTCCACTATCAAAGTGCGGATTTTCATAGAGTTTCTCTTTTTCGCTAGTTCTAAACGGAATTTTCAGAAACACAACGGTTCCTTCGCCTTCGGTTGCCGGGATTAACTGAAACTGATGATTGCTACCATAGAGATGCTTGAGCCGCTTTCTGGTGTTGCTTACCCCAATTCCAAATTGTTTGGTTTTTTTGTGATCTGCTTTTAAGCCGATGCCGTCATCACAAATTCGCAAAGTCAACCAACGGTCTTCCTGAGTAGCAATTATTTTAATGGTTCCGCCGGAAATACGCGGCGTGATCCCATGCCGAATCGAATTTTCAACCAACGGCTGCAAAATCATATTCGGAATAAAAGCCTCAAGCGTCTGCGGAGTAATGCGCCAGAAAATTTTTAATCTGTCCTGCATCAATGTTTCCTGAATTTCCAGATACATTCGCAGAAAATCGAGTTCTTCGCGCAGAGTGACTTCTTGGGTTTGCTCACTTTTAAGCGAAAGCCGGAGCATTTCACTCAGTTTAGTGATGGTTTTCTCAGCTTCTTCCTCGTTTTCATAAACGAGTTGGGAAATTGCATTTAGCGTGTTAAAGAGAAAATGCGGGTGAAGTTGATTTTTGAGCACTTGCAACTGCGCCTGGATCAGCGACTGCTCGCGCTCGCGATACCGTCTAAAATGGATGTTTGCCTGACTAATAATTATGATTACCCAATAAAGCATGATGTTTGATGCTCCCATTCCAATCAGCAATGAACTGAGCGGAATCGGAGTTTCGTAAATTACCATCCAATCTGACAAAAGATGACCCGATTGCTGAAGCAAAACCAGATGAAACAAAGCACACGGAAAACCAAGAATAAAAATAATAGTAAAATTAAGCCATTTGTTCGGTTTTTCAAACGGCAGACTCTTTCCCAAAGTCCAAATCAAAGGAGTTAAAATTGCCCATAAATAAAAGATCAGTAGATTCGAGAGCAAGGCTTCCCACCAGGAGAGCGGAAACGGCAAACGAAGATTAAGCAAATAGGTCTGCGGAGTAAATAAACACGCCAAGAATGTCCAACCGCCGACAACTATTCCGATTAGCTTCCAATTACTTCGCATTTACTTCTTAAATTTTTAGATTTTTACCACTGAAACAGAGACACCTCTAATTGTGTCCATTTTGCTGAACTTTCTTCAAATATCAGCCGAAAGACAAGTTAGATAAATGAAATTGTGACAGAACGGTCTTTTAATATGACGAATCGTATTTTTTTATTGGACGAAAACCTTTCTCTCAAACATCTCAGTTTTCTAACCTTGGTGATTATCTCTGTTAAGGTTAAGAACGCTTTGAAGTCCAAATAGTTTCAGTTAATTAGATATTTTTTTTGATTTTAGATATTTTTTTTATTCGCTCTGGGTTTAATACCCCGTCAGCTTGCTGCGGCTTTATAATGGTT
>DAORIL010001062.1:0-1684 GCA_035438525.1 Pyrinomonadaceae bacterium | reverse complement strand
TTCGCTGTGGTTTTGATACAATAATTGAGAAGCGTGTAAAAAATCTTCAAGATAAATATCAAAAAATATCAATAAAAATATCAATTCCCCTAAATGACGGATAATACAGAGATTTACGAATTTGAAGGATTCAGTCTCAATGCGAAAAAGCAGCGTCTATATCGCAATGGGGAGATAATTTCTTTGCCTCCGAAAGCGATTGAATTGTTAGTTTTTATGGTTGAAAATCAGGGGCGGGTTTTGGAAAAAGAAGAAATACTCAATACGCTCTGGCAGGATACTTTTGTTGAAGAAGCGAATCTGACGCAAACCATTTATCTGCTCCGCAAAGCACTCGGAAAATCAAAAGACGGCGTTCCGCTCATCACCACACTTCCCAAACGGGGTTATAAATTCATCCCGCCCGTTCAAAAAGTTTCGGATGATAAAATTTCCGTCACCATCGAAAGAACTAAAAAAGAACAGATTTTTATTCAACGCGAAGAAACCGAAAAAATAACGGCGACCGTTTCAAAACCTGTTTTAGCGAATCAAAATCGTTCCTTTACCTCAAACAAACAATATCTGCTCGCCTCGTTAACCATTTTGTTCCTCCTTGGGATTGGGGCATTTTTCTTTTGGCGAAAAAATAATTCATCAGTTAGCGGCTTACAAAATATTCGGTCAATAACCGTTGCTCCTTTTAATCTGATCGGCGGAGATGACAAAAATGGTTATCTGAGTCTTGGATTAGCTGACACAATTGTGAACAGGTTAGGCAATTCAAACAAAATAAAGATTCGTTCAGCCGGACTTCAGAGAGTTTCAAATCCTTTAGAACTTGGTAAGAGTTTGAATTCCGATGCGGTTTTGACGGGAAATATTCAACAAGTTGAAACCCGGGTTCGTTTTAACGCCCAACTTTTGAACGTCAACGACGGAGAAGTGTTGTGGACACAGCAATTCGACGAAGACGCTTCCAATTTATTCGTTTTGCAGGATTCGATCACGCGGCAATTGTCAGACGCTTTAACTCTACAACTAACGGGCGAAGAACAAAAACTTCTGGTTCGTAATCCGACTGAAAATCTGGACGCACTTAAACTCTATTGGCAGGGACGTTTTTATTGGAACCGCCGCACACCCGAATGGATTCGCAAAGGAATCGAATGCTTTGAAGCAGCGATCAAACTTGACCCGAATTTTGCTCAAGCTTATGCCGGATTAGCCGATTCATACGTTATCAACGCATCCGGATTTTCGGTAGATGAGCGTTTTACTAAAGCCAAACAAGCCGCTCTGCGTGCCCTCGAACTCAATGAAAATCTCGCCGAAGCACATACTTCGTTGGCAATGGTTTTATATAAATTCGATTGGGATTGGAAAAATGCCGAAATGCATTTTCGCCGTGCCATCGAACTTAATCCCTCATACCCGACCGCCCATCATTGGTATGGCGAGAATCTCGGCATCGCAGGTCGATTTGAAGAGGCTCTTAATGAACTAAAACAAGCTGAATCACTCGACCCTTTTTCGCTGGCGGTTAAAATAGATACTGCCGCAACTCTTTATCGGGCGGGGCGTTACGATGAGGCTTTAGATAAAGCTAAAAAAGTTTTAGAGATTGAATCTGATTATATTCAAGCTTACCGAATAATTCGTCATATTTACATCAAACAAAATATACCCAACGAAATAATCAAGA
>DAORIL010001061.1:0-1695 GCA_035438525.1 Pyrinomonadaceae bacterium | reverse complement strand
CAAATATGATGCGACGAATTTTAGTCGATCACGCCCGCACCAAACACCGCGATAAGCGCGGAGGAAATGCGGAAACTTTACCGCTGGATGAGGCTATTAATATTGCTCATAAAGAGCAGGGAGTTGATTTAGTTGCTCTAGATCAAGCCTTGAGCCGTTTGGAAGATATGGATGAAAGACAGGCACGGGTGGTTGAATTACGTTATTTCAGCGGACTTAGTTTAGAAGAAACAGCCGAAGTATTGAAAATATCGCGAACTACGGTTGCACAGGACTGGGCTTTGGCAAAAGCGTGGCTCTATCGGGAATTGTCCCAATAAATTCTGAACGATTTTCCGGTAAATATCGCGTTAGTTAATAGAGAAAATTATTAACTTTCCGGTTTGGATTATCTCAATTCCTTTTAGATTTAACTCGGAGCAAATGCAATGAATAATAACTGGCAACAAATAAAAGAAATTTTTGCCGGAGCTTTGCGCGAAAATTTAGAAAATCGCCCACATTTTATCATTGAACATTGTGCGGGAAACGAAGACTTAGAGCGCGAAGTCAAATCTCTTTTATCTTCATATAGTGATGCAAATTTATTTTTAGAAACTCCGGCGGTTTCCGAAGTTGCCGATGATTTTGCCGATGAACCGAAAAAACTCCGAAACGGTGATTTTATTAAGCATTATCAAATCATCAAACGAATCGGGAAAGGCGGAATGGGTGAAGTTTTTCTCGCGCAGGATACAAAGCTCGGACGAAAAGTTGCTGTCAAAATATTAAGCAATTATTTCGGGGATAATCAGGAAAATCTCAAGCGGTTCATGCGCGAAGCCAAAACTGCTTCTTCATTAAATCATCCGAATATTGTAATTATTCACGAAGTTGATGAATCAGCCGGAATGAATTATATCGTCAGTGAATTTATTGATGGTTTGACGCTGACGGAGGTGCTTAATAAGAAAATTCTTTCCTTAACCCAGATTCTGGATATTTCGATTCAAATCGTCAAAGCATTAGCGGCATCGCACGCAGTCGGAATTGTTCATCGTGATATTAAGCCTGATAATGTCATGCTGCGTGACGATGGAATTGTTAAAGTTTTAGACTTTGGATTGGCAAAATTAGTTGAGAGAAAATACACAGAAGTAGATCCAAACGGCAAGACTTTAGAAACGCTCCACACCCGTTCAGGAATGATTTTGGGCACTATCAATTATATGTCGCCGGAACAGACACGCGGCAGAGGTATTGATAAACGCACTGATATTTGGAGTTTTGGGGTTTTGTTGTATCAGCTTTTAACTAAACAACTTCCCTTTCAGGGCGAAACAACCAGCGATCTGATTGCAGCAATTTTGAAAACCGAACCTCTCCACGTTACCGAAATTGCACCGCAGATTCCTCAGGAATTAGAAATAATTACTGAAAAAACTCTCAAGAAAAATCCTGATGAGCGTTTTCAAACTACGGTTGAATTACTGGATACCTTAAAAGATTTTCAGCAGAAATTAAAAACTTCACCTAAAACCGAGCCACTCGAAATTAAGATCAGCGACCAGATCGAGGGCGAACGTGATACGGATTTCGATTTAACTAAAGTCACAGGGAGAAATTCAGAAAACGCAAAGTCAAAATCTTCAAACTCATTTGTTGGCAAAATTTTCAGCCAATTCAAAGTATCTTCGTATTTCCCTGTTTTATCTT
>DAORIL010001060.1:0-1702 GCA_035438525.1 Pyrinomonadaceae bacterium | reverse complement strand
CGCCCGGACAAACAATCGAGGTCAATAATTTGGTCTGAGCCGGGCTGGAAATATCATAAGTGTTGACACCGTAGAAATTACCCTGAAATAAGTGATTGCCCTGAAACGCAAAATCGGAATTAGCAAAGGCAAGTTGGGCGAAAACCAATTGGAAGGCTTTAGGCAGCTGGGCAGTATTGCCGACTCCAAGCAGTCCGAGAGTTTGCTGCACTTTCGGATCATCAGGATTATCAGAGCCGAGTTGAAAAGCATCCGGTTTTTTGAGCAAAGCCAGATGTTTCATTCCCAACGCAGTTTCACCTGCATCAAATAAACCGGGCTTTAATTTAGCACGCGGATCGTTTGCATTTGAACCCTTCATTCCGGGGGGAAGTTTGGGCGCAGATCCCGGTTCCTGTGCAAAAATTCCAACAGCAAAAGACGAACACAATAAAACAAGTGCCATCAACAATTGGTAAGTATTATTTAATTTATTATTCTTCATTTTTTTACTTTATTTTTTTTCCAACAATGATTGCATAATTCTGATTTCGGATCGTTGTCCGCTGTCAACGTCCGTTGCGAAATTGAAAAGTTCTGCATCTTGTCCTGCACCTGCTGATTTGAACAAATCGTCAACCATGACCAATGCACCCTTGTGATGTTGAATCATTCCGCTCAAAAATAATTTGTCGAATTCTGCTCCTTTAGCATTTCGTAAGGCTTCCATTTGCTCATCCGAAAGCATTCCGGGCATCAGCATTTTGTGGTGACTATGTCCGCCCATATCCATTCCCGGCATATCCATTTTGGGCATTTCCATCGAAGTTTTTTCGCCCCGTGATTGGAGCCATCGTGCCATAAAATTCATTTCATCTGATTGGGATTGACTGATTCGCGCTCCCAACAGGCGAACAGCTTTGTTCTTTGTCCTTGCTTCGATCAATGCCGTCATTTCGACTGCCTGTCCGTGGTGCATGATCATTCCCTGCATAAACTCAACATTCTTTTTGGTAGGCGGGGGCAAAACTGCTTTGGTATTGGACGGAAGCCGTTTGGTCGGTTGTCCGGGAGCACCCGGTTGAACTACAACGGGCGTTTCTTTGGAATCGGTTTGCTGAGCAAACATGGGCAAACAAAAGAAAATTGTGACAAGGCAAAAGGCTAAAAGCCAATATTTTGAAACTGAAAACATAGATCTTGACCAAAAACCGGGTTCAGCAATAGAGATAAAAGACTTGGTTGACATATTTTTATGGAATCAATTTCTTCACTTTATCATAAATAAAAGTCTTTTTTCTACTTTTTTGGAAAATAACCAAAAGTATGCTCAAGCAAGAATAATTTAGTTTGAATAAACGGAATTTTTCGACAAATTATTAAAGAATTAGGTCAGTTCAATGATTTCTCAGGGGATTTAATCAAAAAGAAATAGTCATCGAAAACTAATAAAATTCTTAATATAGTTTCCAATGACTATTTGGTTTTAATCATTTTAATAATTTCTAAAGGGGATATGCTTTATTTTTAAGTTAAAATCTCATTTAACCTAGGTTTTGTTCCCGTAAGGATTATTAGCTCCAGGGGAGCTAAATGTTTGTAGATATTTGTTTGAAAACCAATTAGAGTTCCGGAGGAACGGCATCAATTTTATGTCGTTCCAACGGAACTTGGTTGTTTTTTGAATTTTGGGGCTACAAACATTTCGTCCCTCCGGGACTTT
>DAORIL010001059.1:0-1710 GCA_035438525.1 Pyrinomonadaceae bacterium | reverse complement strand
GCTTTTGGCCTTTATGATTTGGGGTAAAAAACTAAAATGGCTCAACGGTTTTTTGAGTGGATTCTTTGCGCTGGGCGGAACTATTTCTCTGATTGTTGGAATTATTATTTTTCCGCTCAGTGTCATCGGCTTGATTATTTTAATTGGGGCGTTGGGTTTCACTCCTTTATTTTCAGCCTTTGTTTACTGGCGTAATGCCGCTCGCTCTTACCAATACGCAAAACCTCTGTTGGGAAAACAGGTTTTGATCTATTCTGCGGTCTTAAGTATCTTATTTGGTTTCGTCACGCCGTTTATTGTCAATGTCAAAATTCAGCGGGAACTGAAAGCCATTGAAACCGGCGATGTTCTAACAATACAGGAGAAAACAGAAAATCTTTGGATAGTTTCTCCAATCTTAAATCCTTCTCCTATTTGGGAAGCTAGTTTTGGCGAACCTATTGGAGCGCCACGGAAAAAAGCTCTTCGCGATTCATATAAAAAACTTAGTGGAGATTCGCCAAATGGCTGGGATTAAAAGGCATAAAACTAATGTCAGAGAACTAAATCTATGAAAACTTTTTTCAAAAATATTGCATATCCAGTTTGCTTTTTATTGGGAGTATTTTTCAGTTTTCTAATAACGCCTGCTTTTAGTATTGCAAAGATTTTAGCTTGGGGCATTGAAATTCAAAGTGCGGAATCATTTCCAATGGGACATACTGCAAAAATTAGGACAAGACCGGGATTTGGTGACCAAACAATATTTTTTGAAGTAGATGGAAGAGACGTTTGGCAATCTGGCGATGCTGCTCCAGGTGATCTCAATGAAAAGATAGTTTGGGACAAAATAGGTCGTTATGTGACTTTTGAATTTTGTAAGAATGAGTTCGATGGAAAGATGATTTTTGCCTACGATTTAGAGACAAAATCAGAAGTTAAACGTAATGAAAAAAGTATTCAACCTTGTAACTAAAAATCTTATGAAAACTTTTGATGTAGTAATAATCGGCTCAGGATTAGCCGGGTTGCAATGCGCTAAGCTGCTTTCGCAGCGAGGCGCAAAAATTTTACTCGTTGACCGAAAAAGCGATTTGAAAAAGGGAATTCACACGACTGGCATCTTCGTCCGTAAAACTTTTGAAGACTTTGAGTTTCCGCCTGAAACGCTGGGTAAAGCTGTCCGCAATGTAACACTTTATTCACCAAAATTAAGGGCGATGAATCTGCAAAGCAAAAATGATGAGTTTCGAGTTGGAAAAATGGGCGCACTCTACGAAAGTTTTTTGCAAGATTGTGTAGCGAATGGCGTTCAATTTTCAGATTCAACTAAATACGTCCGGGTTCAACTAACGCGCTCATTTACTATTGTTAAATTGGAACGAAACGGCGAAGAGTTTGAGGTTAGAACCAAAGTTTTAGTCGGAGCGGACGGTGCGAACTCGAAAGTTGCCAAAGATTTGCAGCTTGATGAAAACACGGAGTTTATTGTCGGTGTCGAAGAGATTTATCAGGGAGTGCCTTTATCTGATGAACCTCGTCTGCATTGTTTTCTGGATGCCGAAACTGCTCCCGGCTATCTCGCGTGGGTGACGAACGACGGTGAGGATGTCCACATTGGCGTTGGTGGCGATTACGCTGGAGAAAATCCGCGAGAAGCATTAGAAATATTTAAGAAAAAAGTTGTGGGTAAAATTATGAATTTAGACGGAGCAAAACTAATCGAAAAAC
>DAORIL010001058.1:0-1711 GCA_035438525.1 Pyrinomonadaceae bacterium | reverse complement strand
CTTTGATAACCAACAAAATTTGTGGGTTGGGGCAAATAATGGACTGATTCGATTTACTAAGCGTCGGATCAAGGTTTTTTCAAATATCGAAAATAAAATTTGGATAGGGACTTCTGCCATTGCTGAATCGTCGGACAAAAGTGTTTGGATAGCAAGCGGAAAAAAAATACTTCATTGGAAGAATGGGACTTTTGAATCATTTCCTGTTCCATCAGGCGGTATTTATTTTACTGCTTTGGCATTCGATAAAAACAACATTCTCTGGGTTGGAACTTTCAATGGAATATACAGCTTTGAAAATAATAAATTCGTTAAGCACGATTTAATGAAAAATAGCCAAATATCTCCAATATTTTTTGACCAAAGCGGAAAACTTTGGGTAGGAGAACGAGTTGGCGGATTGTTTGAATTTGAAAATGGAGTTTTGAAAGGAAAATATACAACTGAAAATGGTTTAGCCAATAATTGGATCTCATATATTACCCAAGACAGAAGTGGAGTAATTTGGGTTGGAACTAAAGGCGGATTAAGCCGTTTTGAAAATGGACAGTTCACCAATTTTACAACTGAAAACGGTTTAGAAAATGAAAATGTTCGCGACATTTACGAGGATGCTGATGGAGCATTCTGGATTGGAACTTACGGTGGCGGGATTTCGCGCTTGAAAGATGGAAAAATTGTTTCAATTACCACTAAAAATGGATTGGCAGAGGATATTGCTTCGCGTTTGTTGTTGGATGATTATGATACTTTTTGGGTTTTGGGGAATCAGGGAGTTTATTCAGTTAGTCGAAAGTCATTAAATGATTTTGCCGACGGAAAAACCAAAAGAGTTTATTGCACCATCTATGATGAAAGCGATGGAATGGAAGTTGGCGAAGGCAGTGGCGGAAATCAACCGACAGGTTTGAAAGCCAGTGACGGCAGACTTTGGTTTCCAATGATTCGCGGGGGGATTATCATTGATCCGATTAAGCCAAATTTGACTTCAGCCCCTGTTTACATCGAAGAAGTTTCTTTGAACAAAGAAAAAATCAATGCCAATGGAAAAATAATAATTCAACCCGGACAAGAAAACCTGGAAATAAACTATACCGCAGTTAGTTTTATCAAACCTGAACAAATTCAATTTCGTTATAAACTTGAAGATTATGATACAGATTGGCAGGATGTCGGAACTCGGCGAGTTGCCTATTATCCGTATTTACCGCCCGGAACTTATACTTTCAGGGTTATGGCAACCAACGGGAATGATGTTTGGAGTGAAAATGATGCCAGTTTGCAGCTTGTGGTCCGGGCGCCATTTTGGCGGACTTGGTGGTTTCTGATTCTTTGTATTTTAGGGTTGATTTTATTGATCGTTTTGGCTTATCAAAGGCGATTAGCGACAGTTAAACACAGACGCTTGCAGCAAGAAGAATTTTCACGCCAGCTCATCAATGCTCATGAAACCGAACGAAATCGAATTGCCGGAGAATTACACGACGGACTCGGGCAAAATCTGTTAATCATTAGAAATTGGACATTGCTGGTGCTAAAGCAATTACCTGTGAAAAGCAAATATCGAAAGCAGTTAGAAGAGATCTCGGAGGTCGCGGGACAAAGTCTGGAAGAAACCAGAAACATTACCCGTAACCTCCGACCACAACATCTCCAAAGATTTGGCTTGACTGAAACGATCAATAATATGGTTAAGCAAGTTGAAGAATCC
>DAORIL010001057.1:0-1714 GCA_035438525.1 Pyrinomonadaceae bacterium | reverse complement strand
AGAATACGACGGTTGGGGCTCGAACCGGTTCGTTCAGTTCTATTTTCGGGTCTATGATTACGGAAGCAGGGGAGCAAGTGAGTTCTGCCGATAATGGGTTGCAGACACAAACCGCAATTTTAGCGCAGGCAACCGCCCAACGTGATGCTGTTTCCGGGGTTTCGCTCGACGAAGAGGCGATCAATCTTTTGCAGTATCAAAAAGCCTTTGAAGCCGCCGCGCGATTTATCAAAGTTGCTGATGAAATGACGCAAACCATTCTTTCTCTTGCACAATAAAATTTTAGTTTAAAGGTGAAACAACAATGAATTTTCGAGTAGCTGACAAAACTTCAAGTTCCGATTTTACTTCCAGGATCAATGCTCAGAACAATCGGCTGAACATTTTACAGGAACAAATTTCGACCGGGAAAAGAATCAATCGTTCATCTGATGATCCGGTTGGGGCAGAAATGGTGTTGAATTTGCGAACTTCGCAAACGGAAATCAAACAATTTCAGCGAAATGCTCAGGCGGCTAATCAAAAACTTTCAGCGGCAGACGATACTCTAAACAATTACGAAAATATTCTGGAGCATGTCCGCACATTGGTGGCACAAGGATTAAGCGACACGACGACTCAACCGGCGCGAAACAATTTGGCCACCGAAATTGAAAGTCTTCGTGGAAGGATCCTGAATGTTGCCAATTCAAAAAACGGTGATGATTACCTTTTCGGCGGCACCCGTCAAAACGCTCCGCCTTTTGATTCAACTACGGCTACTCCGGCAAATACGCCAACAACCGCCCAGTTTATTCAAATTGAGCCGGGTTCAAATGCAATTGCCGTCGGAGTAACGGCTGAAACGGTTTTTAGTGATTCAAATTCAACTGTATTTACTGATTTAACCAATGCCATTTACGCCTTACGGGGAACGGGAAATTCAACTGCGGATCGGACAACACTCGAAAATACAATGTCACGATTGGATATTTACAAAAATCAGGTTAACTCAGCCCATGCCCAAATTGGTGCAAATATGAACGAAACCGAAGCCGTTACCGAAAATTTGGACAATAGTTTTTTACTGATTGACGAAAGGGCTTCGGAAATCGAGGGTGCTGATTTTGCGAAAACTGCGATTGAGCTGGCGGATGTTCAGCGTTCTATCGAAGCAACTTTACAAGTTGCGGCTAAGGGTCGCCGTTCACTTTTTGATTATCTCTGATAATTAATAACCCGAAGTAAAAATTTTAACTATTAAAATTTATGCCAATGATTAAGATTAAAGAAAAAGAATACCAATACAACGAAAACGAAATCATCAATTTTTCCGAAGGTTTGATCGGTTTGCCCGAAATGCGGCAGGCAGTTTTAATTTCAATTAAGGAATTTGAACCTTTTTGCTGGCTGGCTTCGACCGAGGACGAAAGAAATCGTTTTATTGTGGTTAATCCAAACGAGATTTTTTCAGATTACAGGACGGATTCCATAAATGAATTAGCCAATCTTGAGGTGAAAACTTTGGCAATCGTCAAAATTTCCTCCGATTGGAAAAAAACAACCGTTAATTTACGTGCCCCGATTTTTATTAATCCCGAAACGCATCGCGGAACTCAGTTGATTTTGAGTCAAAGCAACTACGGTCTGGCAGAACTTCTGCCGCAAAATTAAATATATGTTAGTTTTAACCCGCCGCGCAGGTGAAAAAATTGTGATTGCAAACGAGATCGTC
>DAORIL010001056.1:0-1719 GCA_035438525.1 Pyrinomonadaceae bacterium | reverse complement strand
TTTTAATTTCCAAGCCGATGATGCTATCAATTATGGCGGAATCGTGGCGGTTATCGGTCACGAAGTTTCACACGGATTCGATGACCAAGGCAGCCGGTATGATGCTGACGGAAACTTAAAAATGTGGTGGACACCCGAAGATCGTAAAAAGTTTGAAGAACGCGCAAACTGTGTGGTTGAACAATTTAACGGCTACGAAGTGCAACCCGGACTCCACATCAACGGCAGATTAACTTTAGGCGAAAACATCGGTGATTTTGGCGGATTGACTGCCGCCTACACCGCTTTCAAAAAATCAATGGAAGGAAAACCCCGTCCGGCAAATATTGACGGATTCACGCCTGAACAAAGATTTTTCTTAGGTTGGGCACAGGTCTGGGCGGCAAAATCAACACCGGAAGCCGAACGTCAACAAGTTTTGGGTGACCCACATTCGCACCAACGTTATCGCGTCAATGGTCCGATGTCCAATATGCCGCAATTTGCCGAGGCATGGGGTTGTAAAGTCGGACAAAAAATGGTTAGAGATAAACAATGCCTGATTTGGTAAAAATCTGAACATTTTAAATTTAAAAAGACACGGATTTATTTCGTGTCTTTTTTTTATGTTACAACCAAAGGCAAAAGGTTGAGCAGATAGCGTCTTAAAGTTGGAGAACAAAATATGAAACAAAGCTTTATGCTTTTACTTTGGTTGACGATTTTAAGCGGTCTATTTTCCCTCACAATATTTGGACAAAGAGCAACTTCCTTCAAGTTTATTGATGATGAAAAAAAACCAGATAACAGTAAACTTTATATTACGGTCAATGGTGAGAAACGATTGATTTCAGATAATTCTTCTTTTGCCTGGCTGTTTAATAAAGGCAAAGAAGTTGCTTTTATTACTAAAGGGACTGGTTGGGACGGGCAAGCACTGTGGTTATCCGATGTTGCCAAAAACCAAAGCCGGATAATTATTTCCGAATACGGACTTCCAATTTCAGATGTCAAAGAAGCCAATCTCAGCAATGGAAAAAGAGCATTACTGGTTGAACTGACTGCAGATGGAGATGGAGGAGACGGGAGCCTTTTATTTGCAGTTATTGACCCTCAACGTGGGAAAGTTTTATTTCGTGAATATTGCAAACTGACCTCAATCAATGGGGATTTTATTAAACTTTCGTTTTATAAAGAAAAATATTGGTTAGCAAATCAAGAGCGAAGACTCAAGAAAAAAGCCAAACCCTTCAAAATCGAAAGGTTGGATCTGAAAAAAGTTCTTAAAAATAAAGTGATTGTTGGCTAAAAATCTGGGTTATGGACAGAAATTTAGAAAGATATTCTCTTTTTTTAATCAATCCGTATAAAACTAGTATTACAAGGTTCTCATTGCAAAAAACTCCCTGTTGAAACGGTTATAAAATCTTTGCAGGATGATGGAGAATTTATATAACAAAATAGTAATTCACTTTTTCAAATTCAAAAGTTTGTCAATTGCGGTTAAAATATCCTGACTATGCCATTCAAACTAATCATATTTTTTTTGTTTTTTGTTTTTGCAATTTCAACTTTCGGACAGAATATGAAACCAACCGAAACCAGACCGCGAGTCCGTGGAATCGGACTAAAAATCGGTATTTTGCCAACGGGAAAACTTAATTCAATTACTGATGTCGAAGGTGTTTTGGTTGGTAATTCGACCATCATTAATGGCGAAAATATCCGCACCGGGGTGAC
>DAORIL010001055.1:0-1720 GCA_035438525.1 Pyrinomonadaceae bacterium | reverse complement strand
GAAATCAGAGCGGGATAAATGCGGGCTGATCGAGCGCAAAAATGTCGAAAGATTAAAAAAAGCGGAAGAAAAAGCCAAAATATTTAACCAGAAGGTCGCTGTTTTGTTCAATCAGGTCAGTAACCGGATGAAAGATTTGAAAGACCATTACAATAAGATTCTGGAAAATGAAGCCATTGAAATTTACAAGAATAATTTTGGTAATATGTTGAACTGGGAGTCTTACCGCAAGAAAGCCGGGATCAAATTTATCAAGGATACGGAGATCAATGCTTTAGAAAACGTCTTTAGATATGTTTATTCTGATACTGAAATGTTTTCGCGTTCCTTAATAGTCGGGAAAACAATGGAAGAATTGAAGGTTTTCTGGAATAGCCTCGCGTTGAAGCGAGAAAGTTCACGCGAGCATATTTATTGGAAATCCAGTTATTACGAAAAACTGGAATTTCCGGAAAGATTTTTGGTATTGGATAAAAGTTTTGTTCTTTTTCCGCTGCCCACGGAGACCGAGGCAGAAAAGAAGGAGGAAGGTTAAGTTATGAAAATCGGCGAAATTGAAGTTTATCCGGGCGACCGGATTAGAATTATTGATCTGGGAAGTCTGATTACGCATCCGAATTCTTTTAAAGTTGGCGGTATCTACAGCGTGTTGGTAATTGATGAAAGTTACATCGGTTTGCTTGACGGGCAAAGACAGGTCAACGGCTGGTCTTTTTCAAGATTAAAAGAACCGCCGAGATTTGAGGTAGTGCGGGGTGTCACGCAACTGACTCAATTTTAAGCCCTTCGATTTTCAAGCCTTTAAAGAGGAGAAGTTGCCCGCAAGCGGTCTAAAATTAGCAGTTGGTTCGTCAAAATGACTTACAAAATATTTACAACCGGATACACCGGCAAAAAAGTTAATGATTTGAAGCCTTTACTTGAATGGCTGGATGCGATCTTGATCGACATCCGTTTTGCGCCGTTTTCAAGGCAGCAGCATTGGCAAAAGGATTTTCTTCAGGAAATATTAAGGAGTCGCTATTATCATGTGCAAAATCTTGGGAACAAAGCATATAAGGAAGGGAGAATCGAGATTTTAAATTTGGAATCGGGTATTAATACAGTTCTTTCTTCAAATTCAAATGTGGTTTTGATGTGCGGCTGTGCCGATCTGAAATCCTGTCACCGTTTTGTGTTGATGAACGAACTTAGGAAACTTGGGTTTGATGTTGAAGAGATTGAAGTTTGGAAATGTTCGGAACCGACACTTTTTGATTAACGGGAAGAAACAGGAGTTATGAGTTTGTGTGTTGAGCTAATAAAGTTGGAAACTAAACTGCCCGTAAGTTATTGATTCTAGGTAGAACCAAATTCTTGTTTTGCAATTAAAGTTGGAAACTGACACCTGTTTTTGCCAATTTTCAACCCTAAAATCGTTTGATTTAAGCTAATAAAGTTGGAAACTGTGTTTAACGAGGTTAAAGAAATATTCATCCAACCCATTGTATTTATTAACTTTTGTATTTTTGAACGATTCATATTTCCTTAAAATTAGTAGATTTCAGTTTCCAACTTTATTAGCTATTGTGGATCAGCCAGGGGGGTAGGTCCATGGGCGGCGGCCGGGCGGACGGGCGGTTCCCGACAGTGTACCACCCCGGGGCGGCGGAAGCACGGCCCGCCGGTTGCACGTCCCGGGCGCCCACCCAGCCCCGAGGCCCCGATGCGCACCGTGTTC
>DAORIL010001054.1:0-1731 GCA_035438525.1 Pyrinomonadaceae bacterium | reverse complement strand
TAATAATGATTATTTTATCTTGATGCGAAGTAAAGACGGGTTAAACTTTGAAGAAATTGCAAAAGTTAATGGGGCAGGAAATTCCAACATAGTTTTAAATTACAGTTTCATTGATAAGCATCCTTTCTTTGGAAATTCCTACTATAAATTAAAGCAGGTTGATTTTAATGGCGATTACAACTACTCAGTAACCAGGGAAGTTAAATTAAGCAAGCAAGGTTCATCATTCAGTATTTATCCAAATCCTGTCACAAATAATCTTTACCTTTCAATTAACTGCAGCAATAATATAACCAAGGTTTATGAAATTAAAGACCTTATGGGAAAAACGATTAAGAGAGATTCTTTGAGCAGTGATGCCTTTCTGTATGTTGTTTCTTTACAGGGTTTAGCAAATGGTTTTTATTTGATTGAAGTGTTTTGTGGTGTGGAAAAATGGACGGAAAAATTTCAAGTGTTCCAATAACTAAGTTGAATATTAGTGATGAGTTCTTTTAAAATATCTTGTTTAAATTTAAACGTTGAAATAGCAATAAATAATTTGATTTACCGGCCAACATGAATATGGCGAATCCCATGTGACCAAAAAAAGTAGAATAAATACACATGAAAAAAAATATTCGCATCAAAACCTATCTGCATATTTTGCACCAAGAACAGACTGTGAATTTTATAAAGACGTTGGAGGAAGGAATAAAACTTCCTGCAAGTGATTTTTCCAATGCATTAATTCAATGCCTTTGTTCTGCGAACACTGAGAAAGATGTTTTGCAAAATTTCTCCTTTAAGTTTAACATACCTGATGAGGCTGCAAAACAATTATTGCAAAAGTTAATAGAGAAAGGTGTCGTTGAATATTATACCGAACAAAATCCTGCTGAATTATACCGCTATCACCGCCAGTTACTTTTGTTTGATTGTATGCAGCCTAAAAGAGAGTTTGAAGAAAACTATTTGCATCAACAAAAGTTAAAGCAAAACCATGTATTAATTCTTGGTATTGGCGGTATTGGAAATTTTATGGCGACAGCCCTCGCAGTTGCGGGAGTTGGAAAAATTACAATTGCCGATTTTGATGTGGTTGAAGAAACTAACCTTAACCGGCAGATTTTATTTTTGGAGAAAGATTTGGGAAAGAGCAAAGCCGAAGCAGCTGCAAAGCGTTTAAAAGAATTAAACTCAAGAAGCAAAATAAATTACCTCAACACGGAAGTACATTCAAAGGATGAAATGGAAATTTTATTTCGTAAAGGGAACGTCGGTTCCTTCGGCGACGACGTGCTCAAGATCGGCATGACGCGAAGGCTCGATCCACTCGATCGCGTGAGGGAGCTCGGCGACGCGAGTGTCCCATTTGAGTTCGATGTGCACGCGATGATCCGATGCGACGACGCGCCCGCCCTCGAGCGTCAGCTTCAGCGATCCTTCCTCGACTGCCAGATCAACAAGGTCAACCCGCGAAAGGAGTTCTTCCGGGTGGCGCTCGCGCGGGTAAAAGCAGAGGTCGAGACTCGTGGTCTCCAGGTCTCGTGGACGCTCGCTGCCGCGGCGCGCGAGTGGCGCGAATCTCAGGCACTCGACGAGAAGATTCGCAACGACGCCGCTGCACGCGCCGATTGGGCACGGGGTCAGATCGCTCAGCAGGAACGGGCGGAGCTGGAAGAGCTTCGGGCGGGCGGGGAAGAGGTTGAAGCGGCGCAATAGGGCGACGGAACCAGATTCTTCGAACGT
>DAORIL010001053.1:0-1736 GCA_035438525.1 Pyrinomonadaceae bacterium | reverse complement strand
TAAGTAAAAACTCCGTTGCCTTGACACCAAAAGTTGCATCACTTACGATTAACTTGTTAAAAAATTCTCAAGCTAAGCTTAAGTGGGAATTTCCCTCGTTTATTGCAATTTTTATTAAGGAAGTAAAGGATTCACAGGAGATTCAATGTCTGGATTTAACCTAATGGATTATGCACCGATTTTGGTGATGTTTATTGTGGCTTTCGGATTTGCCGCCAGCCAGGTTTTAGTTACCCAATTAGTCGGTCCAAGAAAAAGCACGGCTACCAAATTAATGCCTTATGAGTGCGGAAAAGATCCGGTTGGTTCTGCCCGCGATCGTTTTTCAATTAAATTTTATAATGTCGCCGTTGTTTTCCTGTTGTTCGATATTGAAGTCCTATTTATGATTCCTTTTGCTGTAGCGTTCAAAGAACTCTTCAAAGAAAATGTTACTTATGGAACAATTGCCTTTGTCGAAATAATGGTATTTATTGCTACCCTAATTATTGGTCTTATTTATGCCTGGAAAAAAGGAACCTTCGATTGGAACGTTCAGGCACGTGCGGAAGCTAAAGAAGAAGCTAAAGCATTGAAGAACAAAAAATTGCAGCGAGTGGAAAAATTGAAACGTGATGAAATGAAAATCGCGGCTTAGCATTTGGAGTAAACAATGGGTTTAGAAAATAATATTTGGGAATCATTACCTGATGTTGTAACGGTCAAATTAGATGCTGTTGTCAATTGGGCAAGAAAATCTTCAATTTGGCCTGCGACCTTTGGATTGGCTTGTTGTGCAATTGAAATGATGAATTCTGTTTCTGCCCGAAATGATCTTTCAAGATTCGGTGCCGAAACATTTAGAGCTTCCCCAAGACAGGCAGATGTAATGATCGTCTCAGGCCGAGTTTCCCGAAAAATGGCTCCGGTGTTGCGTCGGATTTATGACCAAATGCCTGAACCAAAATGGGTTATTTCAATGGGAGCTTGTGCCACATCCGGGGGTGTTTTTGATAATTACGCTATTGTTCAAGGAGTTGATAAAGTGGTTCCGGTTGATATTTATATTCCCGGATGTCCGCCCCGACCGGAAATGCTGGTCCATGCCATTATGATGCTTCAGGACAAAATCATGAAAGATTCAGTTAAAGATCGGCGGGACACCTTTGAAAAAGAATCGCGTCAATCTATCGTTCCCGGAACTTTACCGGTTACCGAAGGAACCATTTTGGAAGACATGGCAAAAGAGTCCGAGGTTAAACCTTATACAGTTCCATCTAAACACGAAAGAAGAAGAAGTTCGTAAACTATGAATACAGAAGTTTTACACGAATTTGTAAATAAACTAAAAGCAGAAAATTCCGCTTGGGTAGTTAATGTCACGGATGCGCTTGGCGAAGTCACTGTAATTGTTCCGCGTGAATCAATTGTTGATATTTGCTGTTTTTTGAAATCCAATCATGGTTTTGATTTATTGGCTGACCTCTGCGGCTCAGATAGAGGAGTTGAAGAAGATCCTCGTTTTGAAGTTAATTATCATCTTTTTTCGACCAAACATTATAATCGGCTGCGGTTAAAGGTTTTATTGAATGAAGACCAACCAAACGTGACGAGTGTAGTCTCGGTTTGGAAAACTGCGAATTGGCTCGAACGTGAAACTTATGATTTGGTTGGAATTTTATTCGACGAACATCCGGATTTACGCCGAATTTTATTGCCTTCTGATTTTGATGGGCATGCTTTGAGAAAAGATTATC
>DAORIL010001052.1:0-1736 GCA_035438525.1 Pyrinomonadaceae bacterium | reverse complement strand
CTTTCCGCGCCGGAACTGGTTCAAATTTATGAGACCATTCGTGACGCAAAAATTAAAGCTTGGCAAATCCAACTAACCGTGCCGATGGGAAATGCCGCCGATAATTGGGAAATTTTATTGCAGCCGTATGAGTTACTGGAACTTTATCCGCGTTTGGCAGAACTTGCCATTCAAGCGAAAAAAGATAAGATTTGGCTTCTTCCCGGTAACAATATTGGTTATTACGGACCTTTTGAAAGGCTTTTGCGCGGTGGAAAAACGTGGAGTTTTTGGAATGGTTGCAGTGCCGGATTAAATACTTTGGGAATCGAAGCTGATGGGGTAATCAAGGGTTGTCCGTCCTTACCGACCAAGGCTTACACGGGTGGGAACATTCGGGAAAAATCTCTGCGCCAAATTGTTGAAACTGCTGACGAATTGAACTTTAATAAATCCGGCGATACCAAGCATTTATGGGGTTTTTGCCAAACTTGTGAATATGCAGAAGTTTGTCGCGGCGGTTGTTCGTGGACGGCGCATACATTTTTCGGCAAACGTGGAAATAATCCGTATTGTCATCATCGCGCTTTAGTTCAACTTAAAAGAGGCAAACGCGAAAGATTTATTCTCAAGAAAAAAGCGGAAGGATTACCGTTTGATTACGGCGAATTTGAATTAATTGAAGAGATGATTTAAGAAATAATTATGAGTAATTTATCTGATATTGGATTTCCTCTGACGGCAAACGAGGATTTAAACAAACTGATCGAGGATTGTTTAAAAAACGTTACTGAAATCCCTTGCCGAAAAGGGGCATATTTGAAGTTTTCCGACGTTTCGGGTGCAGAAATTTATCTGCAAATGAACTTTGGCGGAGATTTGATGGGGCTTAATCCATATTTTAACGGCAAAAGCCGCCGCAAAGTATTCATCACCGAATTGATTGAACGGGATACCTCTGACCTTGACGGTGGATTCCACGCCTGGGCAAATGCTGATAAGGCTGATGCTGGGGATTATCCGTTTGTTTTTGATCTTCCTGATATTTTTACCAATCAATTTGAATTGCCAGTGGCTTGCGAAATTCAATTAAATGCGTTTGCGACCAATGATTTGCAGGTTTATGACAATGAACAGGAGTTTTTTGACTCACAACAGGACGAAATAAAACTTTCAACGGAATCTTTTATTCCAATCGGACTTTTTCGCCAAAATGAAGAGATTCCGCCACAAGCTCACGGACAATTTGCAGGCACCATCAAAAGTTTTGAATTAAAAACAAATCAATCTTCGGGGGCGAAGTTCTATTGGTTTTTAGTTGAAACTTTGGGCGGTGAAATAGATGTTATTTCCGACCCGAATTACGTAAAAAAAGAGCCGCAAATTGGTTCAATAATTTACGGTTCATTTTGGTTAAACGGGAAAGTTCTGAATGTTTCCTAATTAACTTGAGTTTGAATTAACCTAAAACAAAACGAAAAGAGCCACAAAAGGCACATAAAACACAAAAAAGAAAACTGTTTTAAAATCTTCTTTTTGTGAATCTTGTGCCTTTTGTGGCTATCTCTTCTTAACCTGAACTTTGGTTAATTACTCATCATTTATATCGTCAATAATCTCAAGTTGTTCTAACACTTGTCGAGCTTCCTCGTTTTCATAATCAAAGGCTTGATGTTCCAACGCGCTCCGAACAATTTCTTCGTAAAGCGGATCATCGATCAATTGCAGTAATTTTTGAGTCGGCGCAGTTGCCAGCG
>DAORIL010001051.1:0-1737 GCA_035438525.1 Pyrinomonadaceae bacterium | reverse complement strand
CGATGAAAATGTTTTTGCACCGCTCAAAATGGACACCACCGGCTATGGTCGGGTTGAACCTGCCTCAGTTGTTCAAAGCAGTGGAAATAGTGCAAATGCCGTCAGTTTATCCAGAATTGCCCCAACCGAAAATATCAAAGGGCAACAAAATTATCTTGGCTCAAAATTTGAAGGAACTGATGCACAGGGAAGTCGGATTTTACGCGGACAGGTGCACGATCCGACGGCTTTTCGGATGAATGGAATGGCTGGGCACGCCGGACTTTTTTCAACCGCAGATGATTTAGCCCGATATTGCCAAATGATTCTCAATGGCGGAATTTTAGAGGGAACCCGCATTTTATCCCCTGTAACAATTGCCTTAATGACCAAACCAAATGTTGTTTCAGAAATCGGGGATGCACGCGGACTTGGATTTGATATTAACAGTTCATTTTCCTCAAATCGGGGCGAGTTTTTTCCGCTTGGTTCATTCGGGCATACAGGATTTACGGGAACTTCAATTTGGATTGACCCAATCAGCGAAACCTTTGTAGTTTTTCTTTCAAATCGGGTTCATCCTGACGGAAAAGGTGATGTAACTCCTTTGCGGGCAAGAGTTGCCTCTTTGGTTGCAAGTTCGGTCAATGATTTAACTCCAACCAAAATCAGAGAAGAAGAAGTTAATTATTATGCTTCGGTAATGCCGCAAATTGAGAAATTTAAAACTCTGGTCGCAAGTCAAAAGTCCCAAGTCGCAGGTCAAAAAACAGCCAACGCAATCGTTTCAAATGGAATTGATGTTTTAGAGAAAAATAACTTCAAAGAATTGAATGGTTTGCGGATTGGGTTAGTAACAAATCATACCGGCAGAAATCGAGCAGGGAAACAGACGATTGATATTTTGAAAGAAGCCGCAAACGTTCAGCTAATTTCCCTTTTTTCACCCGAACATGGAATTCGCGGACAGTTGGATCAAGAAAAAATAACCGATTCAGTTGATGAAAAAACGGGCTTGCCGATTTATTCCCTCTATGGAGAAACTCGTCGTCCCAAACCCGAGCAATTACAGAACTTAGATGCAATTGTTTTTGATATTCAGGACATCGGAACTCGTTTTTATACTTATATTTCCACGCTCCGTAATGTTATGGAGGAAGCAGCCAAAGCTAAAATCAAAGTTATAGTTTTAGATCGCCCCAATCCGATTAACGGAATTGATATCGAGGGCGGATTAGCGGACGAAGATAAACTTTCTTTTATTGCGGCTCATACAATTTCGGTTCGACACGGAATGACGGTTGGCGAAATTGCCCAAATGATGAATGCAGAACGCAAAATCGGTGCAGATTTGTCAGTAATCAAAATGGATAATTGGAGTCGTTCAATGTGGTTTGACGAAACCAATCAAAACTGGGTCAATCCTTCACCTAACATGCGCTCATTGACCGAGGCTACGCTCTATCCGGGTATCGGCTTGCTCGAAACTACCAATGTTTCGGTTGGGCGTGGAACCGACACTCCTTTTGAAGTTCTTGGCGCGCCTTGGCTGGATGGACAAAAACTTGCCTTATATCTCAATCAGAAAAATCTGGGCGGAGTGAGGTTTGTTCCTATCAAATTTAAACCAAACGCCTCGGTTTTCAAAGATCAGGATTGTGGCGCAATAAATATCATTATTACAGATCGGGAAAAATTAAAATCGGTTCGGGTTGGGCTGGAAATTGCAACGGCTCTTAGGACTCTTTTCCCCAATGA
>DAORIL010001050.1:0-1738 GCA_035438525.1 Pyrinomonadaceae bacterium | reverse complement strand
ACTTAGTTTCACGGTTTGCCAGCCAGACTTCGCCAAAACTTCCACGTCCAAGCGGTTTGACGAGCGTATAATTTCCTAATTTTTGACCTGAAAAAAACACTGGGGGTATTTCCTCGATAATTGAACTAATTGAGATATGTAAAAGGGAAAGAGGCTGCGAATTTCAGCTTTAAAATTATACAATTTCCGCGAATAGAATTGAAAGAGTTTTTTTAGGTCGAAAATTTGCAGATTTTTTTGCCTCTGAAAAAAAAAAATGATATTCTGATAAAACCTTTTAGTTAAGGAGTTTCAAACAATAATAAGTTTAAGAATGAACAAAAGATCAGTGCCGATAGTCAAAACTTGAGAGATTAAGTTGTCGTTTGACTATCTGCTGCAAACAAAGGAGAAACAGAGATGGTCAAACAAAATAAAACAAACATTCGCAATCGTAATTTACACAAAGAAACTCTATCCCCATTAGTAAAATCCGCTGACTCCTATACAGATGATCTGATCAAATCATTGTCTGAAAAACGCGAAAACCGCCGTGCCAAGCAAACTTGGGAATGGGAGCAAGTGCGTCGAAATTCTTCCAAATTACGCGAAGCTGCCTAAAATATATTTTCCGCTTGACTTATTCATTAAAAGGTTTTATTGTCTAAATATTGTTTCATCTATGAAACGTATTTTGTCAATCCCCCATAATTTTCATTTTCTATGAAGCTTGTTCGTCAAACAAAACTTTTTTTCAAAGAAGGGAATTCCGATAAAATTTATGAGGTTGATTTGTGTGAAATCAGCGGAAGTTATGTGGTCAATTTTCGCTACGGAAGGCGCGGAACTGAATTAAAAGAAGGAGTCAAAACTACTTCCCCTATTTCTCAACCCGAAGCCGAAAAAGTTTTTAATAAACTTGTTGAAGAAAAGACTAAAAAAGGATATTTAGTTGCAGGTGAAGACGAAATAGTTGAACTCAAATCTGTTGTTACGGTTGCCAAAGATATTGACCAAGACGTTCGTAACAACTTCATTCTCAATCTTTTACAACAATACACGAACAAATTTGAACCGATTGAAAAAGGTTTTGTCGGCAAAATTATTTCTACTATTCAGAGTGCAGTTGTAGGAAAATCGAACAATAAGTCAAAAGAAAAAGTTTGGAAAATCGAACGTGCCGTTTGGCGTGCCGGAGAACTAAAAATCAAAGAAGCGGCACCGCTTTTGCTTGAGCTCTACGGCTCGGACAATTTTCTGCTAAATTATTGCTGTATTTGGGCTTTGGGCTTTTGCGGCGATGAAAAAGTTTTGCCGGATTTGATTAGAATTGCCGAAAACGGAAATGAATCAGATGCGAAGCATGAACCCCTTAGACGTATTGCACGTGAAGCAATTTTCAAGATCGCCAATGAAACGACCAAAAATATTTGGAGGGAAAAAGCCGTCAATCGTTTACCCGAAGATTTACGAAAGGCTTGGGACACTCAATCCAAAGAAATTCTGACCGATAAATTAAACGAAATTTTGCAGAAACCGCGAAAAAATGCTTTTGATGAATTGACTGCACTTTACGAAATTAACGACGAAGTATCGCGTTCCGCACTCATCGAAATTTTGCCGACAGTTCCGCTCAAAGCTAAATATTTCCGTCCTTTACGGCATATTTTCAAAATGGCTGAATATCGCCGTGACGGGCAAATTTTCGGAATTATTGCCAAACGCTTTGAGGTTGAAAAAGGAACTTACAATTATTATT
>DAORIL010001049.1:0-1749 GCA_035438525.1 Pyrinomonadaceae bacterium | reverse complement strand
TGTAATTATCGTTCCGGCAGTTTCTAACGAAGCGGCAAAAGAAAAATTCCCTGACGGTTGGAATGAAATCAAGCCCTATTTAAGAGTGGTCAAACAGCCGAAATAGTAGTCAGCAAATAGTGAGCAGTGAGCAGTAAATGTTCACTCTCACTGTCGATCAGTTATGAAAAGTTTTATCAGCATTTTATTGTTATCTCTTATCTTGCTTGTTTCGGTAAATGCTCAATCAGTTTACAAAAATGAAATCAACAAGTGGCGCACTGAACACGAAACTACACTAAAAAGTGAAAATAGCTGGTTTTCCCTGGCAGGATTGTTTTGGCTCAAAGAAGGAGTAAACACAATCGGCACAGGTCCAAACTACGATATTCAATTGACTGAAAACTTTAAGAGCGAGAAATTCGGCGAAATTAATTTTCAAGATGGCATTGCAACTTTAAAAGTTGAAAATGGAGTTGAAGCCTTGAGTGACGGTAAACAAATTTCAGAAATCGCTCTAGCTTCGGATAAAGACGGTAAGCCGACCGTTATTCAAACCGGAAGCCAGACGTTTTATGTCATTAAACGCGAAGACCGCTACGGAATTCGTCTGAAAGATAAAAACAACAAAGCAAGGCTTGATTTCAAAGGATTACATTGGTTTCCGATTAATGAAAAACTTAGAGTTACAGCGACATTTGAGCCTTTTTTGGAGCCTAAAGAAATTATAATTCCGAATATGCTCGGCGGAAATTATAAGATGAAAAGTGAAGGTATTTTGAAATTTAAACTTTTAGGCAAAGCCTATTCGCTCCAACCAGTCGAGGAAGACGGCAAATATTTCATTATTTTCCGGGATTTGACCAGTAAAAAAGAAACTTACGGAGTTGGGCGATTTTTATATGCGGAAAAATCTAAAGACAACAAAGTGATTTTAGATTTTAACAAAGCCGAAAATCCGCCGTGTGCATATACAACTTTTGCAACTTGCCCAATCCCGCCGCAACAAAATCGTTTGCAATTGGCAATTAAAGGTGGCGAAAAGCGTTATCACGATTAAGAGCGTAAAAAAAATAGCTACAAAAGGCACAAAAATCATAAAAAAGATTATTTGATTTTCTTTTGTGAATTTTGTGCCTTTTGTGACAAATGTTATTTATTTTCCGTTTAAAATCTCAGTAGGATATTTTCCACTCCAACAAGCTGTGCATGTTGTTTTTTCGTCAATGCCTATTGCTTCCAGCATTCCCTCAAGCGATAAATAGCCTAAACTGTTTGCTTCGATATAATTACAAACTTCATCAACCGACATTTGGGCAGCAATTAACTCTCTCCTGCTCGGCGTATCAACTCCATAGTAACAAGGTGAAATAGTTGGCGGACACGAAATTCTCATATGAACTTCTTTAGCTCCGGCTTCGCGCACCATCTGCACGATCTTTTTGGAAGTCGTTCCCCGCACAATCGAATCATCGATCAAAACAACCCGCTTTCCTTGAATTAAATCTTTGACGGGATTGAGTTTAAGCCGAACTCCAAAAGACCGAATTGACTGACTTGGTTCAATAAAAGTGCGGCCGACATAATGATTGCGGATGATGGCGTGTCGAAAATTAATACCCGATTGCCGCGCAAAACCGACTGCCGCTGCCACACCTGAATCTGGAACCGGAACGACCAAATCTGCTTCGACGGGATGCTCAATCGCCAGTTGTTTACCCATTTTGTGGCGCGATTCGTTGACCGATCTGCCAAAAATTATCGAATCCG
>DAORIL010001048.1:0-1752 GCA_035438525.1 Pyrinomonadaceae bacterium | reverse complement strand
CGGTGAGTGGAGTTCAGAGGTGTGGTCTACGGATATCTGAATGAAGCCGTGTTGATACGAACCGAACTGTTGAACGGTCTCCCGACTGCGGTCGATCGTTATCGCCCCGTCTCCCAACGGACAACGCCAAGACTTTTTAACGGCACTTTTTATATCAACATCGCTGACGCGCAGATCGTCAAATTCTATGGTGAGATCCAGAATCGACAATATTTAAGCCCGGCTCCGCTCACCAATCTGGTCACCATCTATCGCCAAAAATCATCCAGCGGATTCTGGCTCACTTCCCAGGCTCAATGCCGTGGTTTATTCTCGCAAAACAATTTCCCTTTCACCTATCAAATAAGATTTAACTATAAAATTACTGATTCAAATGTTCAGATTTTAGAAGAAACCACCAGGTTTTAAATTTTTTAATTGTCCCCAAGTTTTAAATTATAAAATTGTAATTCATAGACAGGAAAGGCTTTAGTCGATTTTTTTGGTTGCCGTTCAAGCCACACCTCAAGCTACATTTTTATCTTGATTTTTAAGAATTAATAAGATACTTTTTAAATTAACAAAGATTTCAGCAAATCTTTAAGATTTTTGATAATTCTAGGAGCGAGGAAAAGCACAATGAGAAGAATATTGTTAAGTTTCTTCGGGGTGTGCTGGCTTATTGTTTCCAACAATATGCTCGCCGCTCCGGTAGCTTTCAACGAGAAAGCTAAAGTTTTCAACGGAAAGGTAATTGTTGCCAAAACTTTTGCGACCTGGTGCGCTTATTGCCGGAAAGAAGCAATAGCTGAAGCCCAGGCTCAAAAGGAAGGCAAGTTTCACCCGACCAATGAACAGGTTGTTTTTGTTATTTTGGTAACTGCCGATGATTTTGACAAATCCGTGAGCTTTTTCAAGCAAATCGGGTTAGAAAAAAATATTCAGGTTGCCAGCGAAAAACAGCTTGGAACGTGGAAGATCGTTTACTATCCGACTACTTTGATCTTCAAAGGGGCATCACTCAAAAAGATGTTTCCCGGCGAGGTCACCTTCGAGGAGGTGTGGAAGGAAGTGGAACGACAGCTTCCCAAAGGCGAGTCCGGTCAAGCCCGGACACAAGGAGTCACAGAAGATGAGTAAATTAGTTTTGATTTTTCTATTTATACTCAATTTTCTGTTGACCGGGGTCATTTTCGGTCAAACCGAACTCAATCTCGGTCCGCGACTCAAAAAATCGCCGGATCAACAGAAAATTGTCAAAATAATTGAAGATGGGCTGAAGTCTATCAACCGCAGCGCAACCGATCTTGAAAAACAAAGCTCTTCTGCGACCAGCAACGAAGAGCTTGAATTTTGGGCAACAATGTCTCAGCGGCTCAAAAAACTCAGTTCGGTTGCTTTTTCAAAGTATTTGGTCTTTGAATTAGGTTGTCCTTCAAATGTTAGAGGATGTGTCACTTGGACCAGAGTGGATAATAGTATCCGCATCCGGCTCGGATTTGGTTTTACCAGCCACTTTCCCAAATGGACAAATTTTGAATGGCTCGAATTGATTGCTCACGAACTTAATCATGTCGCCGACATTATTGAGAGTTTCGAGAGTAACCAAAAACTCTTTCTGCTCAAAACTGAAGCAAATTCGTTCTTAGTATCGGGAATCATCGCCCGCGACGCAGACGAAACGCTCGTCCACTCAGGTGTTACTTTGTGCAAAAAGGGCTTGGGCAAAAAACCATTCCGGCAGCAACGGGATTTTTTAGAAGCTCAGGTAGC
>DAORIL010001047.1:0-1755 GCA_035438525.1 Pyrinomonadaceae bacterium | reverse complement strand
CAATGATCCCATTGGAGGCAATAATAAATGTTCCCGGGACCGGCAATTCCCAACTATCTTCACCATTAAATTGGCTTAAATCCGAACCCGCTTGTTGATGGAACGGGCGCATTTCTTCATTGATTTTGAAGGTTAAACCGTATTGTTTGGCGACCTGATTGTTTTGGTCGCTCAAAACCTCAAATTCGAGTTCATTCTTCTCTTTCATCGAAAGCGAGTGATCAGGCGTTTGTGGCGAAATTGCCACCAGATTTGCCCCTAAAGACTTGATTTGCGGTAATATCCGGTTGTAAGCGTGTAGTTGAAGATTGCAGTAGGGACACCATTCACCCCGATAAAATGAAACGATAACTGGACCCTCCTTTAATAACTCCATCAGTGAAATCTGTTTTCCGACAGCATTTGGAAGGTCAAAGCCGGGGGCAGTATCTTCTGCCTTGAGAGCTTTTGAGGCATAATCAATCTGACCGGTTAAATTCGCCTCGGTATCAAATCTGCCCAGCAATTCCTGTGGAACAATCGTCCCTAAAAAATCGTGCAATTCCTCCGACTGTTCGGCATATGTTTTTCCTTTTTGACTTCTTTTTTCAAACATTTATTATCTACTCCTTAAAATTTTTGCTTATTTACACGTTCATTTTGGAACGTTCATTCTATAATGCCGTATTCTGGAATGTTTATTCCAGAATCAGCAAAAAAAATTTAAGAAAGTTATTTGAGGACCGATAAGGTGACTTCGATGATGTCTTCCAGCCGTTTTCGATCCCGGGTGGTTTTGCCGATTACCTGCAAACCTTGAAGATTGGTATAAAGGAAACGGGCGGTTGCGGCTGTCTCAATGGATGAGCTTAATTCACCCGATTTTTTGGCATTATTGAGGGCATTTTGCAGACCCGTTTCGATCCGGTTAATGGAAGCTGTGGTATGGGAAGCCGTTTTGGTATCAAAGGAGGAACGTTCGATCATCGCATTATTGATAAAACAACCGCGAAAACCATTTTCTGAACAAGCATTTTCAACTACTATCATAAAAAATCGCCGCAATTTTTCTTTCACTGGGATCTCAAGCTGGAGAGTTTCCAAGAGGATGCCTTCGTTTATTTCGCAGTATTTGCCGAGAGCCTCCAAATAAAGAGAATGCTTATCGCCAAATGTATCATAGAGGCTGGCACGATTTATTCCCATCCGGTCAAGCAAGTTCTGCATTGAACTGCCTTCAAAACCTGATTCCCAGAAAACTTCGATAGCTTTGGTTAAAGCTTGATCCCTGTCAAATTCTTTCGGTCGTGCCATGGTTCTCCTTGGTTAAGAAACAAAGATGTAAAAAAACTCTAACAACTTGGGAAACTTATTTCAATTTTGCCAGAGTTTCGATAATTACTTTTGGTTCAGCCCTTTTTTGGTAATCGGGTTCCAGAAAGGCATAGACGATCTCTCCTTTTTTATTAACAATATAAGTGGCTGAAAGCGGTAATTCAGGTTTTTTCATGCCATTATGTTTGGCAATATCAAGCTCGTATTTAGTCTTGTAAATTTCGTCGGTTTCTTTTGGGAGATCATAAACAATGCCGAATTTTCGGGCGACTTCGAGATTTGGATCGCTTAAAACGGTAAAATTAACCTCATTTTTCTTGGCAATAGCTTTTGAATTGTCGGGATTTTCGACCGATATGGCAACCAGAACTCCATTGTTTTCTTTGATCTGTGCCAGATTCTGCTGCAAATTTCTTAAATAAAGATTACAAAACGGGCACC
>DAORIL010001046.1:0-1762 GCA_035438525.1 Pyrinomonadaceae bacterium | reverse complement strand
CTGGTCATTTGACACAATGAAGCGTTATACACCACTGGAAACATTAGAACCTGAAGGTGCAAATCTAAATGATAAAACCAAGGGAAAAGGGCTATACAAATTTACCGAAGAAGAAAATATAAAATTAATCGACGATGCAAAAGCTAAGCTCGAGCAATATAAAAAAGATACCGAGGAGAAAATCCGAAACGCTTCACCAGCTAATCCGCCGGTTTTGGATGATCCGCCAACTATCAAAGATGCGGTCAAAATTCCCAGTGATCTAAGTCCATATGTAACTTTTCTTCATCCGTGGATGCACGAGATTTTAAATCAATTTGTTTTGATGATAATGTTTTATATGCTGATAATCGTTACATTGATTGTCTTGCGATTTCAGGATATTGGTTAAGGAAATTTTAATGAAAGTTGTTACCAGAGTTTTTGTATTATTTGTTGTAGCTGTAGTAATTTTGGCAGGATTTTCGGCTTGTTCCAACGCACCTGCCCCTAAAACTGAAAATACCGAGGGCAATTTTCCCAAAAGTGATTATCCGCCTGCTCCGCCAAAATTGATGGAGGCTAAACTTACCAAAACGGACGGCAGTAATTTGAAATTGAACGATTATAAAGGGAAAGTAATTTTGGTTAATGCCTGGGCCACCTGGTGTGGACCTTGCCGTCAGGAAATGCCGGAATTAGTTAAACTTCAAACTGAATTAAAAGAAAAAGGTTTTGAAATTATCGGCTTAAATGTCGAGGCTGATGATGACCTTAATGCAATTAAAGATTTTGGTAAAGAAATGAACCTCAATTACGAATTAGTTAAAGGTGATGATAATTTATTCCTTGAGTTCCTCAAAATCAGTAAAAAAGATGCCATTCCCCAAAGTTTTCTAATAGACCGGGAAGGCAAGTTAGTTGGAGTTTTCGTGGGCGGAGGCAATGCCTTGAAACGATTAATTGATGGAACTCATAAATTGGTCAATAGTTAAAAAATTGACCAATTTCTAAAAAGTCCGTTTTTTTCAGTATCAAACACAATTATCCGGAGCCGGGAGTGGTGGAATAGGAACACCAATCGGGCGACAAATTCGAGGTCGTGATGGCACCGCCGGACAAGAATAAGTATTAGGGCATTCACAGTTTCCACGGCAAGGTTGACAAACCGGAGTTGCCCTTAAATTAACGCAAACTTCTGCCAAACCACTTACCCCACAACAAGTCGAAGTGCAATCCGAATTTGTATCACAAGCACAACCATTTGGATTTTCGTTGGCATTATTTGTAAGCGGAAAACAACCGGAAGCAGCATTAATACCGGTTGGAACAATTAAGCTGGATATTATTGGTAACGCAATTAAAGAAGAAAGTCCTACCTTTCGCACCATTTCTCGTCTGGATAATCCTTTAAACGGTGTAAATTCAAGAGTTTCAATCTCAATTAAATTTTCTTTTTTGAGCTGTTCTAAAGTCATCCAAACAAAATCATCTGTAATTATAGTTTTGAATTTGATACTCAATTGATCTGCAATACCATTGATCGAATTCGTGCCATTGCAATTTTGCCAAACTATTGAAGCGGTTGCGTTTAAGGCAAAAGCTTTATTGATATTCAAATCATAAATTAAGATTTCATTCCCAAATTCCTGCACAACAATATCTGCTTTCCGAGCCAAAGGCTTATATTCGGACATAACGAGAGTCACTCCTGATAAATTTATTTGGGGGGATTATTAAGTTGGGGGATTTAGGGGCTTTAGGGGCTGAGGATAATTTTGCA
>DAORIL010001045.1:0-1762 GCA_035438525.1 Pyrinomonadaceae bacterium | reverse complement strand
TCATTCAAAAAACTATCGGTTTTCAGCCCAAAACGGAAACACTTTTTTTCAATTATCTGCAAAAAGGTGATTTGGTATTTGTCGAAATAAATCATCATTCAAATCTGCCGGATTCAAATTTGGCGCAAAATCACCGGATTGAAACCATTGTCAATAATTTTCGTCAAGAAGTTGGGAGACAAGAATTAATCAAATTCACTTTACAGGAAGCTCCGCGTCCCCCGACTTTAACCGAAAAAAAATGTGAATTTGAATCTCAATCTGTTCAAACTTTAGAACAGATTTCCCGCAATATAAATCCCCGTTCTCCGCCGTTTTTTATTTAATCCAAACAAATTAAGCATAATATTTATAAAGATTTAGTGTTCTTTATGACCGCTAAATTTCGGCTAACGGTTTGCTCTGCTTTGGGCTGAATTTATTCTCAAGCCAGCCTTTTACAGAACTGCAATTATCTCATTGTTTCAGTCAATGCAAAGCATTTGACGCATTTTTAGAATGCGGTTTGAGGAGATTACAGTGTTACAAAAAGTAGTTAATTATTTTTCAGTATTAATTTTAAGTTTTATTTTAGTTCCTGCTTTGGTAAGCGGACAAAATTCTTCGGCAACTCTCAACGGATTGGTTGAAGATTCAAACAAAGCAATTATCGGCGGCGTTTCCGTTTCGGCGACGAATTTGGAAACGAATCACACGCAGACAGCAATTTCAAACGCGGATGGACGTTTTCGCTTTGCTTATCTACCTGTCGGTGAATACGAAATCAAAGCTGAACAAAGAGGTTTTGAAAATTACAGCCAAAAATTGACCGTTACGGTCGGGCAAGTTTTGGATCTGAATATCGTTTTGAAAATCCAAGCGGTATCGGCTCAGGTAAATGTTGAAAATACGGCAGTTATTGAAACTTCCCGAAATTCGGTGGCGGAAACCGTTTTGCCTGAAACGGTTGAAAATTTGCCGCTTAACGGGCGAAATTTTCTTGATCTGGCGTTGCTTCTTCCGGGAGTTTCACGCACGAATACAGGAAGCGTTCAGCGTTTTGCCGAAACTTCCGCCGTTCCGGGAACAGGAATTTCGGTGATGGGACAGCGCAATTTGGCAAATAGTTTTATCGTTGACGGCTCATCCGCTAATGATGACGCGGTTGAATTGACAGGAACTTATTATTCGCAGGAAGTTATCCGCGAATTTCAGGTCGTGACAAACGGAGCAGTTGCCGAATTCGGCAGAACTTCGGGCGGTTTTATCAATATCGCCACTAAATCGGGAACGAACGAAATTAACGGTAAAGTTTACGGATTTTTGAGAAATCAGCGTTTTGACGCGAGAAATCCGCTTGCACCGACCAAAGACCCTTTGACGCAAACTCAATACGGAGCGAATTTCGGGCTTCCGATTGTTAAAAACCGCACGTTTTTCTTTGGAAATTTTGAGCAAACACGCCGTAATGATTCGAGCGTTATCACGATTTCAGCGGCAAATGTCGCGGCAATCAATGCCCGTCTTTCGGCGGTCGGTTATCGCGGTCAGCAAATTCAAACAGGTTTAGTTTCAAGCGGTTACGATACGACAAATTTTTTCGGCAGACTCGATCATCAATTCAATTCCCGCAATTTTTTTACGGTAACTTATAATTTTTATAATATTGATGCGGTAAATGCCCGCACCGTCGGCGGTTTGAATGCGGTCAGTCGGGGAACGAATCTGGCAAATCGAGATAATACCGTAAACCTTCAAAATATCACGTTTATCGGCTCAAAAA
>DAORIL010001044.1:0-1765 GCA_035438525.1 Pyrinomonadaceae bacterium | reverse complement strand
ACAGAAATAACTGCATCATTGAATCGGATAAAAAAGCGTTATCAAAATGCTCAGAGTTTTAACCAAGCTCTTGTCGTGGAAAAAACAAACGAAGAAGAATTAAAAAAACCGATTGAAAGAGATTTGTTGTTGGAAAAAATAAATCGAATTGAGATCGAAAATCAGGCGCGAATCAGCGACGCCCAAGCCAGGCAGCATTACGAAACAAATAAGGCAAAATTTGTCATACCTATTTCACTTCGATTATGGAGCATCGTCGTCAAAATCGAAGCGGGTCGAGAAACCGAAGCAAAGCAAAAGATAGACAAAGCCTATCAATTACTGAATGAAGGAGGAGACTTTTTCTCAGTAGCTTATAAATATTCAGACGATGATTACCGGATTACGGGCGGCGATTACGGTTGGGTGCATCGCGGACAATTAGTGCCCGAATTAGAGCAAATTGTCTTTAGCGCGAAAGTAAATGAAATCACGGGACCGATCCAAACCAGCTTTGGTTGGCAAATTCTAAAAGTTGGCGAGATTCGACCGGAAAAGCAAATGAGCTATGAGGAAGTCAAGGAAAAAATAAAAGAAGGTCTGTATAAACAACGGCTGAGACAAGTCCGCATTGATTTTGTCACCCGTCTGAAAAGTTCAGCGGATATTAAATATAACAGCAATAGCTAAACTCAAATAAATCTTTCGTTTGGCGATGGCGATTGTTTTTTACCACTTGGTTATTGGAGGCGAAGAAAAGTTATGAAGAAATTTTTGCTCTCATTTTTGCTGATCTTTTATCTGTTTGACTGTGAATTTGCCCAAATAGTTAAAAATTCGCCTTCGTTGTTGCCTGAAATTACAGATATTCCAATTCCTTGCGAAAAGGCAAATAAAGATTTTGTCTTTGATTATTATATTAAATCCGATACTAAAATATCCGTTATTTGTGATGGAAATTCGTGGATAGAAATGTTGCCCGATTCGTCACTAACTCCGTTCAAGACTGAGGAAACTGCGGAAAATTTTGCAGTTACAGATCTTTCCAGAGATTTTTCGCAAAATATCGGTGAAACAGAACTAATTTTGAATAAAATCAGTCTTCAGCTTGCTGAATTCAGTTTGATTTCGAAAAAAGCAGATCAATTGATTTCTTTCAAAGGGTTAAAAGGGAAAAATAAAGGGAGCAGTCTTCGCAATTTTCCAATCTTTTATCTGGTTCCACCAAAGAGCCATAGAGAAGCTGGAAAGTTTGAGCTAAGCGGAGCCTTTAGCATAGGTTATAATAATTCAAAAGCAAAAACCGAAGCACTGAATTTAAGCGGAATTTCAAATAACAGTCAAACCAGATCGCGGGAATTGAATTTTGGGTTGGACTTACATTTTGGCACATATTTGCTTGATCCGCGCTTTATCAAACTGTCGGCTGATGTAAGTTTTGACCGTGACAAAGGGGCTTTTGATAACTACGATACCCGCAACGGAATTGGCAGACTTGGTTTTACGGTGGATTTTCTGCCGGCATCTGCCTATCCATTCAGATTTCGTTACGTCAAGCAAAACACGAATTTTCTTGACCGATTCGGAGGAACTAGCAACACAGAACGGAATATATTGGGATTTAACTGGCAATTTCAGAAGCACAATTTCCCTCACTTGTCCGTAAATTACGACCAGATTTCCTACAACTCGAAGTTTTTGGCTAGCTCTTTTTTCAAAACTAAGGGACAAAATCTTTCGATAGCAGCTTCGGATAACATTGAAGGCTGGGACCTCAGCTCCAATT
>DAORIL010001043.1:0-1766 GCA_035438525.1 Pyrinomonadaceae bacterium | reverse complement strand
TTTGTGGCTTGCGTGTCGGTTTATTTTCGTGTCCAAACGTGCAGTCAATACAAACTTCTGCAAAGGTAATTCCTTCCGATTCCATAGTTTGCAAAATGAAATTGTGGACGGGATAAAAAGTTTCCTCGGGAAAACTATTCGTCCCTAAACCGTCTTGATTCGATACCATTACTAATTCAAAATCAAGTTCATTAGCAATTTTTGATAAGGCGGAAAAGACAAACGGAAGAAATCTGAGCTTTTCAAAGGCATCAATTTGAAAATCTTCCGGCTCAAAAATTAGCGTTCCGTCGCGGTCAATAAACAATACTTTCTTCATATTTTTTTAATGCTGCTAATAATTTAGCATTTTCATCGGGTGTTCCAATGGTGATCCGTAAACAACCCTCGCATAACTCAACATTGTTTCTATTTCTAACTACAACGGTTTCATCCAGCAAAAACTTATAAATCGAATTCGCATCATTTGTTTTAACCAAAACGAAATTTGCATCGCTCGCATAAATCTTTTGGACGAAAGGCAATGTTTCAAGATTTGTTGCCAATTTTTCCCGCTCCAAAATGATGTAGCCAATGTTTTTTTCAACGGATTCAAAATGTTTTAATGCTTCTAAAATAGTTTCCTGCGCGATTTGAGAAACGTTGTATGGAGGTTTTACTTTATTAAATAGGGAAATTATTTCTTCATTTGCAAAAGCCAGCCCAACTCTTAGACCGGCTAACCCCCATGCCTTTGAGAAAGTTCGTAAAATCACCAGGTTTGGTAGATTCTTTATCTCTTCAACAAAAGGTTTTTCAGTTGAAAAATGAATATATGCCTCGTCAATGACAACTATTCCGTTAAAATCTTTGGCAAATTGCAAAATTTCACTACGATTCAAAGAATTTCCGGTTGGATTGTTGGGAGAACAGAAAAAAACAAGCTTTGTATTTTCATCAATTTGGCGGTTTATTTCGGTAAAGTCAAGTTGAAAATCGGAAGTTAAATTTGCCCGTTTAATTGACACATCGTTGATTTCTGCTGAAACCTCATACATTCCGTAAGTTGGTGGACAAATCAAAATATTATCCTTTTTAGGTTCGCAAAAGATGCGGAAAAGCAAATCAATCGCCTCATCACTTCCATTCCCTATAAAGATTTCCGAAACATCTACTTCGTTCCAAAGTGCAACAATTTTCTTTATTTCCAACTGCAAAGGATCAGGATAACGATGATAATTGATCGGAATCGGCGAGCCAAAACCATTTTCGTTTGCATCCAAAAAAATATTTGCCTCGCCGCTAAACTCCTTACGCGCAGATGAATATGGTGTCAGCTTTTTAATATTTTCCCGAACTATTTTATTTAAATTAAATTCCATAATTTTTGCATCAACGAAGTCTCACGAAGATTTCACTAAGTTTTATTCTTTTAATTTTGCTTTTCTTTCGATTTCGATTTTTTATTTTGTTTGTTTCGTGTTAACTTCGTGTCCCTTCGTGGTTAATTGTTTTAGACGAACAGAAATTGCGTTTTTATGTGCCTGTAAATGCTCGGCTTCCGCCATCAATTCAATTGTTTTGCCAAGATTTAAGATTCCTTGTTCCGAAAGTTTTTGGAAAGTTATTTTTTTGACAAAAGAATCAAGGGAAACACCACTATAATTTTTGGCGTAACCATTGGTTGGTAAAGTGTGATTCGTTCCCGAAGCATAATCACCCGCTGATTCACAAGAATAATTTCCAATAAAAACCGAACCTGCATTTATTATTTTCTCGGCAATTTC
>DAORIL010001042.1:0-1767 GCA_035438525.1 Pyrinomonadaceae bacterium | reverse complement strand
ACTGCCGCGGCTGATGTTTTATTTGGCGACTACAATCCGGGAGGGAAGTTGACTGTTTCATTCCCACACTCAGTTGGTCAATTACCGATTTATTACAACCGCAAACCGAGCGCAAGACGCGGTTATAGATTTTCAACGACCGAACCACTTTTCCCGTTCGGATTTGGTTTGAGCTACACAACTTTCAAATATTCAAATTTGAAAATTACTAATCCCAAAATTAAAGCCGATGGCGAAACAACAGTCACTGTTGACATCACCAACACCGGAAAAGTTCGGGGTGATGAAGTGGCGCAAATGTATATCCGCGATGAGTTTAGTTCGGTGACCCGCCCGGTTAAAGAACTAAAAGATTTTGCCAGAGTTTCAATCGAGCCGGGGCAAACGAAAACCGTAACTTTCAAAATCACGCCGCAAAAACTACAATTTTACAATCGTGAGATGAAACGAGTGGTTGAACCCGGCACATTTCAAATTATGGTCGGCGGAAATTCGGTTGATTTAACTTCGCAAATTCTTGAGGTGGTCGGAAATTAAAGAATGGTTTTAACGCAAAGGCGCAAAGATGCAAAGGACGCAAAGGGAAAAAGAAAAAGTAAAAACTAAAAAGGCAAAAGTAAAGATTCAAACAAAAAAACAAATTATCTAAAAAAACTTTGCGTCTTTGCGTTAAAAAAATGTTATCTAAAACTCTATGAAATTTCTTGGAATAGACATTGGAACCGGCGGTTCGCGGGCAGTCGTAATTGACGAAAATGGAAAAATTATTGTCTCGGCAACCGCTTTTCACGAAGATTTTGCTTCGCCCGAAATCGGTTGGGCGGAACAAGATCCTGACGATTGGTGGCGGGCTTGTCGTGAAATTATCACGGAAGTTTTGCAAACCGTTAAAGCAGAAGAAATCGCCGCCATAAGCTTTTCGGGACAAATGCACGGCTCGGTTTTTCTGGATGAATCGGATAAAGTGATTCGTCCTGCTCTGCTCTGGTGCGATCAACGAACCGAAAAACAATGTGCGGAAATTACGGAAAAGATTGGGAAAGAACGCTTGATCGAATTGGTTTGTAATCCCGCAATTACCGGATTTACTTTTCCAAAATTGCTCTGGCTGCGCGAAAATGAGCCTGAAAATTGGGCGAAAGTTCGCACAGTTTTGCTCCCAAAAGATTACATCCGTCTCAAACTTTCGGGCGATAAGGCTTCGGACGTAGCGGATTCTTCGGGGACGCTTTTGTTTGATGTGCAAAATCGAAAATGGTCAAGCGAAATGCTTTCATCGTTTGAGATTGATGAAAAGATTTTACCGAAAGTCTATGAATCAATTGAAATTACGGGAACGGTTTCGGAAAGCGGCGCAAGCGCAACAGGCTTAAAAATCGGAACGCCAATCATTGCAGGAGCTGGGGACAATGCCGCCGGAGCAATTGGAATGGGCATCGTCGAAAACGGAAAAGTTTCGGCAACCATCGGAACTTCGGGCGTGATTTTTGCAGTTTCCGATCAGCCGCGTTTGGATTTGCAAGGCAGAATTCACACACTTTGCCACGCCATTCCGAATCGTTGGCACAACACAGGCGTTACCTTGTCAGCAGGATTTTCGTTCAAATGGTTTCGGGAAAATTTTGGCACTGGGCAAAGCTATGATGAATTGGTTAATGCCGCCGCCAAAATTCCGAGTGGTTCAGATGGAGCGATTTGGCTGCCGTATTTGATGGGTGAACGCGCGCCGCATTTAGACGCAAACGCCCGTGCTGCTTTTATCGGCAT
>DAORIL010001041.1:0-1769 GCA_035438525.1 Pyrinomonadaceae bacterium | reverse complement strand
GAGCATATTCCGGCTTGCCGAAATTGCTTTTAACTGCTGGATTAGGCATCGGATTTTCAAAAAGTCCGAGTTCAAATTTAACCCGCAAAATTCGGCGCACCGCATCATCAATTCGCATCATCGAAACTTTTTTCTCTTTAACGAGAGCAATTAAATTATCGCTGAAGCCATAATCATACGGCACCATACTCATATCAATTCCGGCGTTGACCGCCATCATTGTCGCTTCTTTTTCGTCCTTTGCAACTTTCCATTGCGTCACAAGCTTTTGAATATCCTGCCAATCTGAAACGATAAATCCGTCAAATTTGAATTCATTTTTCAAAACATCTGTCAGTAAATATTTATTGATATGTCCGGGAACTCCGTTGATTTCGGCTGAATTAACCATCACCGTTCTGGCTCCCGCATCAACTGCCGCCTTGAATTGTGGTAAATGATATTCACGCAAAACATTTTCGGGAATTAAAGCTGTGGTGCGGTCACGTCCGCTGAACGGAAAACCGTAGCCGACATAATGTTTTAGGCTGGCAGCGACATGTTTATCATTACTGACATCATTGCCTTCCATCCCGCGCACAAACGAAGTTCCCATCACTTTGATCAAATACGGGTCTTCGCCAAAAGTTTCCCAAAATCTAGCCCACAGAGGTTGACGACCGGCATCCAGAACAGGTGAAAATGTCCATGGGATTGCGGCGGCGCGGGTTTCCATCGCCGTAATTTCGGTAGCTTTTTGCATTAAAAGCGGATTCCACGTTGCTGCCATTCCGATTTCCTGCGGAAAAAGGGTAGCACCTTTGACATAATTTGCCCCGTGAATCGAATCAATACCATAAATATTGGGAATTTTCAGACGGGTTTTAGCCGAAGCATTCTGGATTGCTCCGATAATTTCCCACCATTTCTCAATCGGCAAAGCGTGTCCGTTGACGTTTAGAATCGAACCGACTTTGTATTGAATAATTGCTTTTTCCAATTTTGGCTGATCAATTGCGGTAGTTGGACCAAGACCGGTAACAACCTGACCAATTTCAAGCTGGGTCATTTGCCCGACTTTTTCTTCCAAAGTCATTTTTTTCAGTAGTGTTTCAATTTGAACCGAGTAATCTTTTAGTTTCGGGCGTTGAACTGCTTTTTCAAAAACGCTTTGGCTGTCAGTAAAATCGGCATTTGTCTGAGCCATACTTTGTTGTAATGGCAGACAAAAGTAGTTAAAAAGTAACGCTAATGATACAATTAGTGTTTGAAATTTCATTTTATTTTTTAGATGACCTATTGAAAGATTTGAAAAACTTGTGCGAGTATTCTATGTGATAATTGCAAATTCTTCAAGAAAAATTTTGATGGGTTGTGATTCTGATTAAAATACTTAGACGTTTTTTAGAAGGAGAGAAAATATGACTTTGATAAAAAATATAATTGCTTTGTTATTTATTGTAGCTTCGATTGTTTGTTTACCCAACATTTCTTTTGCCCAGACCAAAACAGAAATATTAACCGATGAGGCTTTGAAAAAGGTTGTGCCGACGAGTTTTTATTTCGCCGGACAGAGTGCAATAACCCAAATGCGGAACACTGCCGCTGCCCAAATTGGGAAAGAGCGATATGTAATTGTCGGATTGGTTGATACTTCTGGTTATTCGACCGAAATCAGTGGAAAATATGAAGGTTTTTTTATTACAGATTCACCGCTTAACCTCGGTGGAAAAACTTTAGGCACAGGTGCTTACGGCTTTGGATTTAGCAAGGAGAGCCTAAATATTTTT
>DAORIL010001040.1:0-1771 GCA_035438525.1 Pyrinomonadaceae bacterium | reverse complement strand
TTTATAGAAACGATTGCCGCGTTTATATTCAACCCGTTTCCCTCTGATCGTGCGAAATAGTTCAAATTCTTCAGTTTCGTATTCCCAGCGGGTGATTTGTTTGTTTTGAACCAACCAGTTTAAATAGCGGGCGTAGTTTCCTTCCCACGCCGACCTGACGAACAACTGCAAGTCAGCGCGAAAACCTGATCTGGAACGATTAGTGTTTTTGGGAGAAATAAAGACACCTGAACCGGACACAAGTTTACAGTGACCTTTGGCTAATAAACTTTCCAGTTGTTGTTCAGTATATTTCATCCTCCTCCTCACTAACTTTCTCCCTACTTTCTCCTAAACCTTTTCTGATTTTAATTTTGACAAATCGCCGGCATTCAGGCTGAAAATTGTATTTTTTAAAAAATAATTTTAAAAAATACAAAGAACTTCCAAACTGTTGATAAGTTTGGAAGTTCCCTTGTGTGTAGCGCAGCTCTCTAAAAAGATTGCCGGGCTTTGCGCGGTCTGACACCGGGGGCTTTGACCGCAACGATGACGATTTTGCCATCTTTTTCTAAAACCGAATGATAATGATTAACATTTGGTTTTTGTGTCTCAATGGGAAGTGAAAAACTGCATCCACAATCCGTTGAAATTTCCGGTTGAGCCGATTGGGGTTTGACTACCTTTTTCGCCTCATTGTTTTTCTTCGGTTGACCTTTTTTATTAAAAATGGTCTTAACCTCAGAAATTAGCGTTTTGGTCGAGCGAACCGTTGCGGTTGCTCTGCTTATTGTTTGCGAAAAAACGCCGAGGGCAACAAACAGCATCAAAGCTGTTGCCATAAAAATTTTTTTCATATTGTTTCCTTTGTGTTTTTGTAATAGTTGATCTCTCAACAAATTAATTGTAGCAAAATAATAAAGACTTTATCAAAATATTACGCTTAGATAAGTTTTTTATTACTTCAAACTATTTCATTACAAAAAATGACAGCTCAAATGAATTTGCAAGTAAAAATTCATTTGAGCTGTCTTTGTAGGAATCCGCAACAACCTAATATCTAACGGGCATAATAACTGAAAGATATTCATTGGCTTCGGGATGAAACATTACTTGTTTTTGATTATCTTTAAACTCCAAACAAAGTAATTCACTCTTAGCATCATTCGATTCAGTCTCAGGATCAAAGAGATCGACCTGGAGCGCATCAACCAAATATTTCCAATTAAAAGCCAAAACTGTTTCTTCCCCTTCATATTCAGCTTGAATAATTTCTAAAGCCTCTCCTTCTTCGGCTGAGACCGCCGTAATTTCAATTTCATTAGGCTTGATCAGAAATCTGATACTTGATTGCCTGTCGTCCGCCATTAAAGCTACCCGGCGAACTGCCATCTTCATCGCTTCGGCATCAAATTTCACTATTTTGTCGCATTTCGTGGGAATGACCATCTTGTAGTTGGGAAATGATCCTGTCAGTTTTCTTGAAATCAAGATTTTCCCATCAACTACAAAAAACAAATTGTTTTTATCTTCCCCAAAATTTATTGTTCCGGTCGAGTCCCCTGATAATTTTACCAACTCCGTTAAGGCTTTTTTGGGAATTAGAACATCTAAATTTCCGGCATTTGCAACTTGGTCAATCGTTTTTTCAACTATCGCCAGCCGATGTCCGTCAGTTGCGACCATTCGCACTAAATTATCTTCTACTTCAAATTTTGCTCCCGACAAAGTAAAACGCGATTGTTCGGTTGTGATGGCATAGGCAGTATGTTGGATAAAAAATTTCATCAGT
>DAORIL010001039.1:0-1782 GCA_035438525.1 Pyrinomonadaceae bacterium | reverse complement strand
GAGCAAGTTAATGCCGCATTGAGAAAGTATCTCAATCCATCAAAAATTTCCATCGTCAAAGCGGGAGATTTTGCGAAAGTAGCTAAGAAATAGAAAAGATTTTCAACGCAAAGGCGCAAAGAGGCAAAGACGCAAAGATTTTTTAGATAATTTGATTCTTAAATTTTGCCTTTTTACTTTTTTTGCCTTTTCCCCTTTGCGCCTCTGCGCCTTTGCGTTAAATCTATTTTTTGCTAACTAAAATTTCAGTTAGGAAGTAGTAAAAGTTATGAAAAATTCAATATTCGGTAAATTTTATTTGAGTTTAATTATTTTGACACTTTTGGCGGCAACGAACATTTTTGCCCAAGATAATCCTGTCGCTTGGACTCTGAAAGTTGATTCAGCCGCCAAATCTTTCAAAGCGGGCGACACTTTTAATGTGCAGGTTTCCGCCCAAATAAAGGATGGTTGGCATCTTTATTCAACCACCAAACTAGAAAACGGTCCGATTGCAACCAGCATCAGTCTTGAAGAAGGACAGCCTTTTGAAATGGCTGGAGGAATAAAATCACCCGATCCGATTGTGACTTTTGACCCGAATTTTAACCTTGATACTGAATATTACGAAAAATTCGTGATATTTACTTTAACGGTCAAGGTTTTACCGAATATTTCCGCTAGCAACAACAAATTGAAGCTGCAAACCCGCTATCAATCCTGCACGCCGGAAATGTGTCTGCCGCCGAAACTGGAAAAACTTGAAGTTGTGGTCGAGTTTGCCGGAATAACAAATGGAGTGAAAACGGTTCAACCCAAAGCCGTTGGAGTCAAAGCGGTTACCGGCAATACCTCTCACAAAACTCAAGTTGCCGATTTTAGCTTTACCGATTTCACAGGCAAACCACGCAAGTTTTCCGAATTCAAAGGCAAAGTCGTTTTGCTTGATTTTTGGGCAACGTGGTGCAGTCCGTGTTTAGCGGATATTCCAAAATTAAAAGTCCTCTACGACAAATACAAATCCCAAGGTTTTGAAATAATCGGAATGGACAGCGAAACCATCGGCGAAGATGAAGCTCCAGATGCTGAATTTGCCAAAGAAACTGCCGCCAGAGCCAAACAAATCGTCAAAACTCGCGGTGCAATCTGGACTCAAGCCACTACTGAAACCGCTGTTCCAATCGCCAAAAACACGTTTGGAGTCAAGGCTTTACCAACCAAGATTTTGATTGATAAAGACGGCAACATCGTCGCCAGAATCGGTGAAAAAGACGATTTAGAAAAAGCCATCGTTGCGTTGATGGAAGCGAAATAATTTTCAATAAAACCAAAACAATTTGCTGTTCTTGATTTAGAGAACAAACGGGAGAGGTGTGTCTTGAAAAATATATATCTGAATTTAATCTTTTTGCTTTGTGTTACATTTTTGCTCGCTTTTAATGTTGATGCTCAAAATCCTGTCTCGCTTTCGATGAGCGTCAAACCTGCCAAAGCAAAAGCTGGCGATAAACTGACGGCAAACATTTCAGCTTCAATCGGTGGCGGTTGGCATATGTATTCCGTTACGCAAGGTGCAGGCGGTCCGGTTCCAACCAGCGTTAAAATTGCCGATGGTGTGATTAAAAGTGCGGGCGGAATTCGCGGTTCGGGTGTTAAGCGAGAGATGGATCCAAACTTTGGAATCGTCACGGAAACTTATTCGGGAAGCGCTACATTTACTGTTCCGTTAGCGGTTGATTCATCTGCTCAACCGGGAACTCAAACCGTTGAAGCAAGCGTGCGCTATCAAGTCTGCAATGATAC
>DAORIL010001038.1:0-1782 GCA_035438525.1 Pyrinomonadaceae bacterium | reverse complement strand
ATTAGAATTTTGAATTCTCACATCCCAATAGTTTTCGCATCAGGCGTTGCTCAAAAACACGAGATCCAAAAAGCACTTAATTCCGGTGCACAAGCATATTTAGTAAAACCTTATCTTCCAGATGAACTCCAAGAAGTTGTTAAAGGACTGATCGAATCTTGATTAACTCATACTTTTCAATTCCGGTGACCTTAATCTTTTCAAAGAATCTACATATTTTTTCAACGTCCGGTAATTTCGGCAATAACTGTCACTAATTGCTCTATTTCAACCGGCTTACTAAAATGATACTGAAACCCTGCAGTTATAGCCCGAACACGGTCTTGGGAACGTGAAAAAGCAGTCACGGCAACTGCCGGAATTTTCCCCTTTTCATTGGGTAAGGCGCGAACTTTTTTAATTAGAGAGTATCCGTCTTCTTCCGGCATTCCAATATCCGAAACAATAATATCAGGATTTTTAGTATTGATCTCGTCAAGCGCATCTTTAACATTTGAGGCAGTAATGACAGTTGCACCGTAAAGCATTAAAGCTTGCAATAACATTTGGCGAGCTTCGATTTCATCATCAACAATCAAAATCAATAATCCTTCGAGACTGATATTTTTTTGAGCCGTCAAAAATTCTTTCTTTAATTCTTGTGTGTCATTATTTATTTGATAGTCGTGTTTTTCCATGATCAGCGGAAGACTGACGATAAAAACTGCTCCCATATTTTCGCCTTCACTAATGACCCGCACAGTTCCGCCGTGCATTTCGACAATATGGCGAACAATTGCCAATCCAAGCCCAAGCCCGCCGAATCTCCGCACACTCGAAGAATCAGCCTGTGAAAACCTTTTGAAAATATGCGGCAAAAACTCTTCTTTGATCCCGATCCCCGTATCTGAAACTAAAATTTCGACCTCGGATTTAAGCCGCTTAATTTCCACCGTCACTTCCCCGCCGTGGGGAGTAAATTTAATAGCATTGGTCAGAAGATTCCAAATTACTTGTTGCAGACGATTCGGATCACCGGAAATATTACTAACTTTGGCATCTTCAATAAAATTTAGCCGGATATTTTTAGCATCCGCTGCCGGACTAACACTTTCCAGAGCAGTTTTCACCAACCTATTGAGTTTTACTTTGACAATTTCAAGCCGAACCTTGCCCGAAATAATTCGCGAAACATCCAATAGATCTTCAATTAAACGATTTTGGGAATTGGCATTTCTGACAATGCTATCAATCGCCTTATTGCTTATTTCCTGATTGAGTTTTCCCTGCTGAAGCATTTTGCTCCAACCTAAAATTGAATTTAATGGCGCGCGTAATTCGTGCGAGACCGTTGCCAGAAATTCATCCCGCATCCGATTGGCAATTTCGGCATCTCGTCTGGCAGTTTGCTCACTTTGAAATAATTTATCACGTTCGCTTTCGGCTTCTTTCCGTTCAGTTACATCACGCAAAGTTGAAATTAGACGGATCGGTTTGCCCTTATCATCAAAAATAGGGTTAACCGATATTTCCCAATATTTCAGCGTTCCTCCGGCTGTTTTGCCATAATCTTCAAATTGACTGGCTTTGCCTTTACTTGCCCTTTCAACTGCTTGAACTGCTTTCTGAGGGTCTTTACCATCCCAAAACTCAGTCCAAACTTTGCCAACATATGGCTTAAAGTCTTCGATCTCCATCAAAGACATTCCGTTGGAATTCATCGAAAGCAAAGTGCCGTTGGGTTCTAAAACCGTCACGCAATCAGGACTGTTTTCATAAATACTGCGGTTAAATTCATCACTT
>DAORIL010001037.1:0-1787 GCA_035438525.1 Pyrinomonadaceae bacterium | reverse complement strand
AAACTTTATCAGCACACACTAGCAAAACTCACCACGGCGTTTGATAGTAATGCCAAACGGATTGTAGAGAAAAAAAACAATCACGGGAGCTGCGGTATGGGAATCGGAACGAACATGAAACGTGATGAGGTGGGATACAAATTGTTTGCGATAGATTTGGCAAATGTTGAATTGCTCAAAATTAAGTTTGAGGAACTAAAAAAATACTACGAATCATTTGTTGAGATTAAAGGGAAAGACAGGGAATGGCTTGAGGAAGAAATCGAAAATTTTTTCGCTTTCTTGCCGCATTTACCGATTCAAATTGTTGATTATTGCTTTTTACAAACCTATCCAAATCTCATCTTTGAAGGTTCACAAGGCATTATGCTCGACCAATTTCACGGAATCTTTCCCCACGTCACTTACGCGAACACCACAACCAGAAACGCAATCGAAATTTGCAATAAATTAGGCGTTAAAGACAGAGAAATCTTTTATGTAACCCGTTGTTATTCAACTCGTCATGGGGTTGGTTGGATGCCATATGAGGAAAAAGTTAAATTAATCAATAATGAAGCAGAAATAAACGTCTTCAATGAATATCAAAAAGATTTCCGGATTGGTGAAATTGATTATGATTTGATTAATTACGCTTTAAAAGTTGATGAAATCTATTTGGAACCGATTGAAAAGAATTTAGTTGTTACTTGCCTCGACCAAAGACCCGATTTTGTTTTTGATTATCCGAAGTTAAAGATGAAATTCAAAAATATTTATGAATCACGCTCGCCTTATTCTGAAAAAATTAGCAAATTAGGTTAGAATTATTTCAAATTCAATTATCCCCGTTAAAATCTGGAGAACAAATGAAGAAATTTTGTGTAATTCTTTTTCTACTAGCGTTTAGCCTCAGCGCATTTGCTCAAAAACAAGGCAAATACGTTGGACTTTTTAATGAACAAAAGATTAAAAAATTGACCCGATTTATTGCCGATGATGGTTTTCAAGGTCGTGCGCCGGGTTCAGCCGCCGGAGAATTAGCAGCTAAATTCTTAGCTTTGCAATTAGAACAGCTCGGTATCAAACCAGCCGTCAACGGATCATATTTTCAACCAGTTTCATTGGTTGGAATCAAGACAGACCCGAAAACAGTTTTGAATGTGGACGGTAAAGTTTACAAATTCGGTGATGATTTTGTTGGTTCAACCGGAGCGCAGACCGATAATATTTCAGTCAACGGCGAATTAGTATTTGTCGGTTACGGAATTGATGCACCGGAACAAAAATGGAACGATTACAAAGGCGACAAAGACGATTATCGTGGCAAAATTTTGGTAATGATGGTCAATGACCCGCCTGCAACCGACAAAGAACCGAATCTTTTTGGCGGAAAAGCTCTGACATATTACGGACGCTGGACCTATAAATTTGAACAAGCGGCGCGGTTGGGTGCGGCAGGAGTTCTTTTAATTCACACTCGTGATTCGGCTGGTTATGGTTGGAATGTGGTTCGCACTTCCAATGGAAATTGGCGTTTTGATGTCGCGCACACACCTGATGACAAAACTCCTTTTCTAAATTGGCGTTCGTGGATGACTGAAGACACTGCACGCGCAATCTTTCGTCAGGGTGGAAAGGATTTGGACGATTTGCGGATCAAGGCGCGAAGCAGAGATTTTAAACCAGTCAAATTAGGTGTTCGCGCTAAACTTGACGTAAAGTCAGAAATGAAACGGGTTGATTCAAACAATGTGGTTGGAATTTGGGAAGGAAGCGATGCGAAACTAAAAAATGAATATGTTGTT
>DAORIL010001036.1:0-1788 GCA_035438525.1 Pyrinomonadaceae bacterium | reverse complement strand
AACTAGCATACAAGATTTTCAAATATCTATAAAATTATTCTGTCCACTTACTTAGTAACGGACTTTTTCTTCTTCTCTATCCGATGCGTTTTTCGATTTTTCCCATTCTTCTTTGGTTTCGTAGAAATTTACCTCAAAACTGGTCAAACTTTTAACCGGAATTCCATCAAATTCGTCCGGTGCATCTTTAAATTTAATGATCGTCCCAATTCCGATCACTTCTGCGCCTAAATCTTTAACTAATTTAACCGTTTCTGTAATCGCGCGTCCCGAACGCAAAATATCATCTACAATAATTGCCGGATAAACATCGCCTTCGCCGATATATTGACGAAATTGGCGTTTGCCATCTTCCATTTCTGCCCAATAGATTTGCTCCGCACCTAAAGCTTCGCGGACACCAAAAGCAACCATAATTCCGCCCGGACTCGGACTAATAATAGAAACTTTCGGGAGGCTTTTTGAAATATCTTTTTCCATCCGAAAGAGACGGCTCAAACCAACTGACAGAACTCGGGCGTTATCATAATAGCGAAACGCCAACGGCATCTGAAAATAATGTGAAGCGTGTTTTCCGTTTGGATAGATAAAATGTCCTTTGCGATATGCGCCTGTGTCACGCAGAATATTCATTACGGATTCCGACGATGGAACTAAATTAACCATTGATTTTCTCCTCTTATAAATTCTAGCCTTAATTTTCTACTAATTTATTTTTTTTGACAAAGCCTTACGAACAATTTCTTCTTGTAAAACACTCATTCCCTCTGGCAATTGGTCAAGCGGAAACCATTTCACCTCTTTTATTTCCATACTTTTGACCTTTGCTTCACCTTTGCCGGTGGCGACAAAAATTGCTTCAATATGCCGATTAATGGTTCTCACCCAAACCAACTGCAGATTTTCTAATTCTAATCCGGTTTCCTCTAAAACTTCGCGTTTGACTGCTGCTTCGATCTGTTCGGCTGGATTGATAAAACCGCCTGGAATTCCCCAACCGTTTGCCGTTGGACGCAAAAGATGGTCAAGCAGTAAAACTTCGCCCTTTTCGTTTAAGACAACCGCGCCTGCCGAAACAGTAAATTTTCTCTGCATTGCGCGAACCGCTCTGTATCTGACGTAACGAGGCAATATATTCCAAATTTTAGTGATAGCATTTTTCCACACAGAACAATTTTAACCTTAAAATAGAGAAAAGTCTCAAGTCTCAGGTCTAAAGTCTCAAGAGAATTGGCTCAAGATGTTCAGATTTAGAATTTAAATTGCGTTATAATCAAAGAAATGGAAGAAAATTTCAAAATCGGCAATGTCTATTCGTGGGACGAGGTTTCCGAAATTCATAAAAGCCGCAACGGAATTTATCAGCGAAATGGAGAACTCGTTTCATTACTGACCGATTTTGGCAAGATAAATCCGTGTTATCCCGATTTTACAGGCGAAAACGCAGACGAAATCTTTTACACGGGCGCGGGCAGACGCGGCGACCAAAAACTTGATATTTGGAATAAAGCAATGCTCTCAGCAATCGAATCTAAAAATAAATATCCGCTTTTTTGTAAACTAAAGGTAAATCAATGGAAATTTATGGGATTCTGGCAAATCACGAACGGTGAATATATTTTTGACGATTTTCGGGAAAGAATGGTCTGGAAATTCAGACTGAAAAGAGAAAATACTGCAAGCAGAAACAAAAAATCACGTTCAAATATTCGTGAATAACAAACGGACAAAATTAATTTTTAACATCCTCAAAATTGAAGACTTTATTCGTGAATATTGGACGGATAT
>DAORIL010001035.1:0-1792 GCA_035438525.1 Pyrinomonadaceae bacterium | reverse complement strand
ATGATTAGCAATAAAAAAAGATTTATTGTTATTTGGAAACAAAAAATTTAGAAACAGCAACTTTAGCAGCAGGATGTTTTTGGTGTGTAGAAGCGGTTTTTGATGATTTACGCGGTGTCGAAGATGTAGTTTCAGGCTATTCTGGCGGACATACGGAAAATCCGACATATCAGCAAGTTTGTTCGGAAACAACGGGACACGCCGAAGTTGTCCAGATCAGATTCGATCCGGAAGAACTTACTTACAATGACCTTTTGCACGTCTTTTTTGCCGTTCACGATCCGACAACTTTGAATCGGCAGGGTAATGATATTGGCAGTTCGTATCGCTCAGCGATCTTTTACCATTCGGATGAACAACGAAAAACTGCTGAGGAAGTTATTAATAAACTCGATGACGCAAATATTTGGGAAGAACCGATTGTGACGGAAGTGACCGAATTTACTAACTTTTATCCGGCAGAAGATTATCATCAGGAATATTTTGCCAATAATCCGACTCAGCCTTATTGCGCCGCAGTTGTTGCGCCAAAGGTTTTGAAGTTCAGAAAAATGTTCATCGACAAACTGAAAAAATAGAAAATGTTTGGGATATTAAAATCTCTCGGCATTAATAAAAATGAATTTGAAAAATCCTCTGAATAGATTCTGGGTTCAAGCTGGAATTCTATCGGAGGATTTCCATTTTTCCCAAAGCTCTTTTTCTCAGGCAATTCATTATTCAAAAAACTCTAATTAGTTGAATAATTTAACCATCCTGCGCATGGCATAAAACTTGCCATACACCAAGGGAGGTTTGATTAAAATCGGAAAACTGTCTGATTTTAATGCAAACCAAAATTTATTAATACAAGGATGGGTAATTAATATGTCATTAGTATTATGTCCCGAATGTGGGCACGAATTATCAACAAACGCAGTATCTTGTCCAAATTGTGGTTTTATTTTTTCAGTCAGAAAAAATATCATAGAAAAAAATTATGTTGAAACTGTTCCAAGAGAAGATATTCCGAAATGGATAATAATTCCGGCAGTCACAATCGTCGCTTTAATTTTTATTGTAATTTTCGTTATGATGCGAAACTCTCCGGAAAGTGCCAACGGGAAAAATGTTAATATTGACCTGAGTCAGGGGAAAAATCCTCCGGTCAGAGAAACTACTGTTCGGAATGTGGAAAGTAATCCGCCAACTCAAATTAATGTTCCTTCAAATCCGCCAACCGTCAATCCGCCTTCGCAACCTGCTGCATCGGTTCCAAGTTCACAGCAGACAGTTCCTTCAAGTTCAGCAGAAACAGTAAAACAACCTGAGCCTGACAAAGGAACAGTCAAAATTGAAGCAAAAGTTTCAACTAAAAACGGATCGATCCAAACAGTAAAAAATGAAAAATTTTATTTATTGGATAAAGACATTGATGAGATTTTGAGCCAGGCAGATCTTGAACCAATTGAGGGAAATTCTTTAATCAATAGTTTCGGTTTATCGGTTATGTATCCTGATCGCTACGGAGAATTTAATCGAAAGGCTTTAGATGCCATCAAAAAACATATTAAATACAGCGTTTTAACTGACGCGACCGGAAAAGCGTCGATTAAAGAAGTAAAGCCGGAAGATTACCATTTATTTGGAATTACAAAATCAAAGACCGGTTTTGCGATGTGGAATTCCCCGGTTAATATCAGCATCGGAGAAAATATTCTCAATCTTTCACCCGCAAGCTTTAACGAAATTGATAATAACGGCGAATAGTTAAATTTATACAATCAAAAGAAGGCATTGAAATTTCGATGCC
>DAORIL010001034.1:0-1797 GCA_035438525.1 Pyrinomonadaceae bacterium | reverse complement strand
CCAATTGCAAAGTGAAAAGGAAAGGATCAGAGCCGCTCGCGACCAAAAAATCTCATCTCGACTTTTTACCGAAGCGGATGAAAAACAATTTTCGATGGCCAATGCTGACTTGGAATCACAGATCCAATCAATGCAGTTACAAGCGTTGCTCCGCATCGGACAGCAAATGATCGTGACCAATTCCTTCAATGTCAAAAAACAGAATGATTTGTCTAATGCTCAAAACCGGGAAGCTATGCTGCGAAAAGCAACCGAAGACCTGATCGGTCATTAACCGTTCAATTCTTAATCTACGATCAAATTGCAGAAAGGAGACAGGAAGCGTCAAGCAAACTGTCTCTTTTTGTTCTTAACTAAAACAAAAATAAACTAGAGAAAATTTATCTGCTTGTGCTACATTATAAATTAACAAAGAAAAATAAAATCTTTGTTAATTTAATAAGAATTTGGTTTAACGAGGATTCTAATGCTGATATTTATCTTGTTTTTTCAAAGGATTTTGGGGATTCCCGATACTTTACTTTCAGGGGAAGCCGCCAAACCCATAATTGAAGTATCGGATCGGGTTTGGTTAGCCTGCGGTCTGCTTTTCCTTTTATTCACAGTCTTTGGAGTTTGGTTGGCTCAATATTCATTTATTGCCAAAAAGACAGGGGGTCCCGCTCAATATTTAAATCGGGCTATCACGGTTGGATTTTCCTTACTGGGTTATAAGATCCTTTTTGCCGGAATAATGTGGACGGGAGCAATGGTAGCCTACCAAATTATGCCAGCCGTTACTACTCCCCAAGGCATTTCAATTCCGTGGATACCGGCTTCAAGTTTAACTATTATTAGTCCCTCGGTTTCAAAAACAAACACCTCAACCACTTCCAGTAATTCAAACTCTTCTGCAACCCCAACCAATACCAATCCGGGTTCGGTTACAACTCCGCTCACCGCAGATATGCTTAAAGGAAAAAGCACTTTTGAATTGATTATGTGGGGGATTTCAAACGCCTTTGGATTAGCAACTAATTGGGGTCCGGCAATGCTTGTAGTTGCCCTTTGCAATATCTTTTTTGCGATCAGCATTTTTTTAATAAGTGCGGTTTGGCTGATCTATGCCATCATTTTGTATGCTTTAGGCCCTTTTATGATCACTGCCGGACTCATTCCCGAATATGGCGACAAACTCTGGGGGAACTGGATCGCCGCTACCATTCAATGTTCACTTTGGCAGGTTTGGCTGGCTTTTTGCGGACGGATCATAACCTCGACGGTTTTTCAGCAGTTTAGCCAACTAAATCCGGCTAACCGGGTCAACAGCAGCGGCGGGGAGTTGTCCGGTTCATTAATGGATTTGCAGCAAGCTGCATTTGCTCTGGTATTTTTATTGCTGTATGTCGGCACTCCATTCTTGATCAACTTCATTTTTCCGCTATCGAATTCCGGCAGTATTGGGGGATTTGTTCTAGGCACAGCGGCAGCATTGATGACTGGCGGTTCGGCTAAGATAAAACAATCCGGCTTGGAATTTAACAAACGAAAAAACAAATCTTCCGACAATAAAGGCTCAAAAAGCACAAGTTCTTCACCGGCTTCAAATGATAATTCCAGCGGAAGCGGACAAGGGAAGGGAACGGGAAGCAACAATCAAAGTAATGCCGGGACGAATGCCCGTTCTGCTAATTCGCGAACAAATCAAAGTTCAACTTCAGCCGCAAATAATAATCAAAATAATAAACAAAATAATGGTCAAAATAATACTCCGACCAATACCGCTGTTTCATCATCATCCGATCAGCAAGCCGACTC
>DAORIL010001033.1:0-1800 GCA_035438525.1 Pyrinomonadaceae bacterium | reverse complement strand
CAAACGTCCTCAGCAATTAAGGAGCTTCTTGGGCTTTCTCCAAATACGGCGACCGTAGTTTATGTTGACGGTGAGGAAGCCGAAATTCCTTTGAAAAATGTTCAAATCGGCGCAACTTTACGGGTTAAGGCAAACGAAAAAATTCCGACTGACGGAGTGATTTTAGAAGGCGAAACTTTTATTGATGAATCGATGGTAACCGGAGAACCGATGGCAATCGAAAAAAAAGTCGGCGCAAAGGTAATCGGTGGAACAATTAACGGAAATCGAACATTTTTGATGAAAGTCGAAAAAATTGGCAGAGAAACGCTTTTAGCCCAAATTGTTCAAATGGTTGGCGAAGCCCAAAGAAGCCGCGCACCTATTCAAAAATTAGCTGATATTGTTTCAGCCTATTTCGTCCCTACTGTTGTAATTATTGCATTTATTGCGTTTATCGTTTGGCTTATTTTTGGCAGTTTAACTTATGCAATTGTGGCGGCGGTTTCGGTTCTGATAATTGCTTGTCCATGCGCTTTGGGCTTGGCGACCCCAATGTCAATTATGGTCGGGACAGGAAAAGGTGCAAAAAATGGGGTTCTGGTCAAAAAAGCCGAGGCTTTAGAAATTTTAGAAAAAGTAAATACAGTAGTGGTTGATAAAACCGGAACTTTGACCGAAGGAAAACCCAGAGTTCAACAAATAATTGAAAACGGAAAATGGAAAATGAAGGAAATTCTCCAACTTGCGGCATCCTTAGAAAAATCAAGCGAGCATCCCCTGGCAAAAGCTATAATTCAAGCTGCACAGGAAAAAAATATTGAATTATTAAAAGTTACTGATTTTCAATCAATTACCGGAGTTGGTTTGATAGGAAAAATTGGCGGAAATATTATTAAAGTCCAAAGTCCAAAGTCTAATGACAAAATTCTAGATGAACTAAGAAATCAAGGAAATACTGTCGTCGAAGTTTTATCAAATGATGAAAGTATTGGGTTTATCGGAATAGCTGATTCAATCAAACAATCAGCAAAAGATGCAATCGAAAAACTCCATCAACTAAATATTGAAGTTGTAATGATGACCGGAGATAATGCAAAAACGGCTGAATTTGTCGGTAAACAACTAGGAATTGACAAAATTTTCGCTGAAGTTTTACCGGCTGAAAAAGCTGAAAAGGTCAAGGAGTTACAAAATCAAGGTAAAATTGTCGCAATGGCTGGCGATGGGGTCAATGATGCGCCTGCTCTCGCTCAGGCCAATGTTGGAATTGCGATGGGAACCGGAACCGATGTGGCAATTGAAAGTGCAGATATTACTTTGCTGAAAGGTGATTTAAACGGGATTCTGAAAGCAAAAACACTTTCGCAAGCCACAATGACAAATATTCGGCAAAATTTATTCTTTGCATTTGTTTATAATTTTATTGGAGTTCCGATTGCGGCCGGAGTCTTATTTCCAATTTTCGGTATTTTACTTTCTCCGATGATTGCATCTCTGGCAATGACTTTTAGTTCCGTTTCGGTTATAACAAATGCATTAAGACTGAGAAATTTGAAATTATGAACAAACTAGCTTTAGCAATTCACGGCGGTGCGGGAACAATTCTCAAAACCGAAATGACCCCCGCACTGGAAAAGGAATATAAAAACGGTTTAGAAAACGGTTTGCAAAAAGGGTGGGAGATTTTGCAGAAAAAAGGTTCTGCGCTCGATGCAGTTGAGTCCGCTGTGATTGAACTCGAAAATTTCCCACTTTTTAATGCCGGACGGGGTTCAGTTTTCACCCATGATGTCAAAATCGAAATGGATGCGGCTATTA
>DAORIL010001032.1:0-1803 GCA_035438525.1 Pyrinomonadaceae bacterium | reverse complement strand
TTTTCCGTCTTTGGTCGGATAGGTCGAAGTTGGAACAATGCCTTCGAGTTTTGCGCCTGTGCGCTCCCGAATATGTCCGAATTTATCGTATTCAGCAAGACTCGATTCCATCATATTAAAAATGGACTCGTAGATCGCTACATCCACAACTTGTCCGGCGCCGCCGTTGACATCACGATGATAAACGGCTGTTAATGCGCCTAAAGCCGCGTGAAGTCCTGACAAAGTGTCTCCAATTGAAAGCCCTGTGCGAACCGGGGGACGGTCAGGATAGCCCGACATATAGCGTAAGCCGCCAAAGCCTTCGGAAACATTAGCAAACCCGGGATAAGTTGAATAAGGTCCGGTTTGTCCATAACCCGAAACGCGAACCATGATGATTCCTTGATTGCGTGCCTTTAAATCTTCATAGCCCATCCCCCATTTTTCCATTTTGCCGGGCTTGAAATTTTCAACCAGAATATCAACTTTTTCGGCTAACTTTTTGGCAATAGCCTGACCTTTCAAATTGGTCATATCAAGCGTAATGGACTTTTTATTTCTCGCCATCGAAAGCCACCAGAGCGAAGTTCCTTTATGAATTTTCCGCCATTGCCGAAGCGGATCGCCCGTTTTCGGTTTTTCGATTTTAATTACCTCTGCGCCAAATCCTGCCAGATACGAAGCGCAAAAAGGCCCGGCTAAAAGCTGTCCCATTTCCAATACTTTTAACCCTTTAAGTGGTTTATTCACAGCCATATTCTTTAATCGTTTTTACCCCACTTTCATCAATTAGCGTAATTTCAGTTGAGAGAAGAATCCCAAATTCCCATAATAATCTCTTAACAAGTCTAAAACAATTTTCAAATTCGTAAGGTATAATCGTAAAGGTAGTTTCATTTTCATTTGAATAAATTGGTAATAATTTTCCAAAACTTTTCTCTGATAAAATTTGGTTTATTTCACATAGATTTTCAATTTTTACTTTTTCTTGAATAGCACAAATAAAATAAAAATCCACTTTATCAGTTTCTTCTTGATTTTTTTGGGCATCTAACGCCAAAAGTAAAGATGAAATCATATTTTATAATTCTCTCACAAAATCTAAATTGATACATGCACTCTTACAAACAGAAGTCCTTTTTTTCCCTATATTTCCTCTAATTTATCGTAAACTTAATAAATGTTTTTCACAAAAAAACTACGCCATCACAAATTTGTAACAGCGTAGTTTTGCATTTTTACTTTTTACTTTTTACTTGACCTTATTGTTTTGGAAGAGCAGAAAAAAGGTCTAAAACAATTTGCCAGCGACCTTGTTTAAATTTCCAGATTTGCAGGAAATGTCCTTTTTCGGTTTCTTTTCCGGTTTTATCAATAAACGTATAACTGTTTGAAATATAAGCTAAATCTGTTGCACTAACAAAAATTGAGCGTTTAGCAAAATGAATTTGTCCCTTCGCTTTTTTGACCTCATTTACTGCGCTTTTTTTGCCTAAAAACGGAACTTTATCATCACGATAGAGCCTTATATCTTCGGCGGCAAAAGTTTTATATGCTTTTTCGATGCTCACTTTTTCGGCAGTTTCAAAAAATTGTGTTGACGTATCAGCTGCAGAACCCCGATTTTCGGTCACACTTTTGCCGGAATCGTTTGGCGAAGTCCAATCTTTGCCCAAAGCAACCTGCGAGTGGCTAATGCCAATGTCCAAAACCCATTTATAATTCCCATCTGACTGCTTTTGCCAAAGCGTGACGAAATGTCCAAAACCAGTTGGCGCGTCGTCTTTACCTTTTGGATGAAATTCCCAAGGTCCGGTCGTG
>DAORIL010001031.1:0-1804 GCA_035438525.1 Pyrinomonadaceae bacterium | reverse complement strand
AACCGTCGAAGATTTGAATAAATGGCAGATCGGGCTCCACGAAGGCAAACTGCTTGCACCCGCTTCACTTGCCAAAATGACGACTGATTACGGTGACCGCTATGGTTACGGTTTGTCAGTGGTAAAATCTCCCTATCGTTATTTTGGACATGACGGAGTTACTTCGGGATACAACGGATTTGTGACTTATTTTCCGGATGAAAAATTGAGTATCGTTTATCTTGGCAACATTGAATCCGGCGTATTAGGTGAATTACAAAGTAAAATTCCGTCGATCGCTTTTGGCAAAGACGTCGCAACTCCAAAAGTTAAAGAATTTGGCAAAAATGTTGAAGCAAAAAATTTTCAAAATTATGTTGGTCGCTACGAAGTTTTTCCGGGGTTTTATCTTGATGTTAAATTTGAAAATAAAACACTCAGTTTACGCGGACCGATGGGCGCATTTATTGCCTTGACACCGCTTTCAGATAATGAATTTTTCTATCGTCATCTTTACGCCAAAGTTACTTTTGTGAAAGACGAAAATCAAAAAATTATCCGTCTTGATTGGACAGACGGCAGCGGCAGCACTTATCCGTGTAAAAAGATCAGTTCAGAATATTGAATTGAAATTTTAAGAATTGAAACCCAAAAGTGCGAAAGTTCGTTTAGTAACTTAACAAAACCGAATTACCAAAAAAATTAAGGAGTTTTTAAATGCTAAAACGCAAAATTATCAGCGTAGTTTTACTTTCGACGTTTTTATTTTCAAGCGTTGCTTTCGGACAGGCAACGGTTTATCAAGCACCAAAAGAAGTCATTGACAAAATTAAAGACGAGGGAATGAATCGTTCCCAGGTGATGCAAACTTTGTCCTATTTGTCGGATGTTATCGGCGGACGACTGACCGCTTCGCCAAATATGAAACGGGCGAATGAATGGACGCGTGACACGATGTCGAAATGGGGAATGCAAAATGCCCATCTCGAAGCATGGGGACCTTTCGGACGCGGCTGGTCGCTTAAAGCATTTACGGCTCAAGTCAATTCTCCGCAACTAATTACCGTTACTGCTTATCCGAAAGCGTGGGCACCTTCGACCAAAGGCGCAGTAACAGGTGAAGTCGTTTATCTGGATGCTAAAACCGACGAAGATTTAGCTAAATATAAAGGTCAGCTTCGCGGGAAAATTGTTTTAGTTTCACCATTGCGCCCACTCAAAGCTATTGACACACCGCTTTCCAATCGTTTTTCGGATGATGCTCTGGCAAAAATGGCGGGTGCTCCTGCTCCTCCTGTCAGCCAAAATCCGAATGGTTTTTCGCCTGAACAAATTAAAAACTTTTTGAACTTTTTTAACACTCAAGCCCGTCGAATGAAATTTTTAATGGACGAAGGCGCGGCGGTGATGATCGATAACAGTGGACAAGGCAGCGGCGGAACTCTTTTTGTCCAAGGCGCATCGGTGGCAGTCGAACTTTCGCCGGACATCAAATCTATTGAAGACCTTTTCAATCAAGCCGGTTTTCAACCGCAACGCAAAGGGGCAGATGCGAATATGATGCCGCAGGTAACGATGGCGACCGAAGATTACAACCGTATAATCAGGATGATTCAATTCGGCGAAAAACCGACGATGACCGTTAATGTCCAGGTTCAGTATCACGATGAAGATTCGATGGGTTATAACACTGTTGCCGAAATTTCGGGAACAGATCCGAAATTGAAAGATGAAGTGGTGATGGTTGGTGGGCACCTTGATTCCTGGCATTCTTCGGGCGGAGCAACCGACAACGGAGCAGGTTGTGCAGTGGCAATGGAAGCCG
>DAORIL010001030.1:0-1814 GCA_035438525.1 Pyrinomonadaceae bacterium | reverse complement strand
CAAACGGAATAATCGGGTCTTTGGCTTTTTTTTCAACCCAACCGAAAATCGCCAATAGAACCACAGAAATTGATAAAAGGAAAATATTGACGGGTGTAAGTAATGTATTTATTGAAGTTCCACCTTCGACCATGACTAACATCATTAAACTAATTGCCGCCATCAACAGTCCCGCTCCGGCATAATCTACCGAAGGTTTTTCGGTTAATTTCGGCTCTTTGAGGGCGATACCAATTATTACTGCAGCGACAATTCCAATTGGTAGATTGATGAAAAATACCCATCGCCACGAAAGTTGATCCGTAATAAACCCGCCGATGAGCGGACCTATAACGCTCGATAATCCCCACACTCCCCCAAATAATGCCTGCATCCGTGAGCGTTCACGCAAGGTGAAAATATCGCCAATGATGGTCATTCCGAGCGGAACAAGCGCACCTGCTCCAAGACCTTGAACAGCCCGAAAAATTATCAATTGCGTCATTGAAGCCGATAAACCGGAAAGCAAAGTGCCAACTAAAAAAACTAAAATTCCGGCTTGATAGAGCAAACGGCGACCATATAAATCAGAGAGTTTTCCCCACACAGGAACCGTGACAGTTGAGGTCACAATATAGGCGGAAAATACCCAACTATAACGGTTAATCCCGCCAAGCGAAGCAATAACGGTTGGCATTGCAGTTCCAACAACAGTTGCTTCTAACGCCGCAATAAACATTCCGGTCATCACGCCAATGGTTACCGCCCAACGCCTTTTTGAGGACATTTCAAGGAGAGGTTTATCTTTTATTTCTGGGTTTGCTTCCATCTTTTTATAAGAATTATTCAAAAAATCAATTGATTAATTTAACAGAGTTGAGTGTTTTTGAATAACTTTAAAGTTTACGCAATTGATTTAATTTTTGTTCAGCTAAGGTGAGATTTTTAATTTGATTAGGATAGAGTTTGTTACTTTTTTGCAAATTTTGCCAGGTTTCAACTGCCTTTTTGAACCAAAATTTTGCTTTTTCTTTGTTTCCCAAATCAAGATAAGTATTGCCCAGCGAAATGAAAACATTTGAGTAAAGATTTTGCGTTTCGCCGGAGGTTTTTTCGATTTGAAAGTTCAAAATTTCGACTTTGGTTAGATATTTGTTGGCTAATTCTTTATTCCCAAGTTTAGTGCAGACATAGGCAAATTTAGCATAAAATTCAAAAAAATCAGCGGCGTAAAGTTCGGGATTATTTTCGTTTTTTTCCAGTGGAATAATAGCTTCCAAAATCTTTTGACGATGCTCAAAAGATTCTTGCCAACGGTTGTTTTTCTCCAAAAAATCGGCGTAATTGTTGTGTGCGGAGGCTACATCATATTTTGCTTCCATATTTTCCGCATCATCTTTGGAGATTTTTCCCATAACGTCGATGTCTGTTTTGGCGTTTGTTTCGACCAGAGAATTATTGCCTAATTCAGTTGCAGTGCGGACGACTGCTTCGGCAACTACGCCGACATTCCGTAACAAATCTGTATCATCAGGATTTTCTTTGGAAATTCGATTAGTGACAACCTGAGATTTTAGAATATATTCCAGTGCTTTAGTTGTATCTCCGGTAATAAACAAAACACCCGAATATCCGCCATAAGCAATTGCTAGAAAGCGGTTTAACTTCAAATCGTTGGGCGCGATTTTGACAGCTTCTTCAGTATCCTTGATATTTTGTTCGTAAATTGGGATTGATTGTTGAAATTCACCAGTTTCTTTTAGAACATCCGCCAAACCGCTTCGGGCAACCAGCCAACGCCGTCGGACTTCCATATTTTCCGGTTGTTCTTTGGT
>DAORIL010001029.1:0-1816 GCA_035438525.1 Pyrinomonadaceae bacterium | reverse complement strand
GCAAACTGTTTAAAGAAAAAGTCGGACGAATCGCGGAAAAACACGGTTGGAAATCTAGTCGAAGCGGTAAATTCACTCCACAAGAATTACGCGAAATCGTTGAAAAGAAAGAAGAAAAACCAAACGATAATCAAGGTAAAGATTGGTGGAAAGTTTTTTAAGGGTAAAAAGTAAAGGGGAAAAGGGAAAGCTTTGGCTTCTCTTTTTCGCGTTTTTAGTGTGTTTCGCGGGCAATCTTTTTGGTCAAGATTTTGAGTTTTTGGCGGAACAAATCAAACGTGGTTCGGTAGAAAGCAAACGTGATGCACTGTTTCAATTACGTAATTTAGAAACTGCCGAAGCCTCTCGAATTGCGGTTCCTGCTTTGCAGGATTCAAACGAAATTGTTCGGGTAACTGCAACATATTCAGTTGTTTATTTGCAGTCAGATGAAGCTGTTCAGGTTCTTTTACCTCTTTTAAAAGATAAATCAATTTTAGTTCGCAAAGAAACAGCCTACGCTCTTGGGAAAACAAAAAGTTCAATTGGCGTTCAACCACTGTTAGAAATTCTGCAAAAAGATAAAATTTTTGAAGTAAGAGCATCATCCGTGGTGGCTTTGGGTGAGATTGGAGATATTTCGGCAGTTACCGAATTACTCAAAATCCTGCAAACAAAATCGAAAGACGGAGAAGACTTTCTACGCCGCGCGGTTGCTCGGGGAATTGGACAAATTGCCCAAATTCAGCAAGTTACATTAGGTTATGTAGTTACGCCGGAAAGTCTTTTGCCGGAAAAATACGACACTTTTGCAAATTTCAAATATGCAAATTTAGCTGAAAAATATCCACAATTTCGCCAATCAGTTTCAGTTTTACTGTCAGTCTTACAAAATCAAAAAGAAAGTGATGACGTTCGCCGTGAAGCTGCTTTTGCACTTGGGACAATTGGAGATAAATCCGCAATCTTAACTTTGCAAAATAATCTTAGTTCAAATGATTATTATTTAGCAGAAATTTGTAAGGAAGGATTGCAAAAAATTCAATCAACAACAAAATAAAAATCCGAAGCCTCTCGACCCCGGACTTATCACTTATTTCCTATCACTAATCCCTTAGTAAGTATAAGTATTTGCTCCAATCATTACATCGGCAATTCTCTGACGAGCAGCGATTGTGTTAATTGGATTGTTATTTTTCGTATAGCGTTTCAAAGCTACAAGCAACATTTTCGCATCATCGCCTTCGAGCATTCCGGCGATGGTGTTTTTGGCAGATGCTTCGATTTTTTGAATTGCATCGTTACAAAAAACTTGCGCCATATCAATTTGACGGTCGGCGTTGCCTTTTGTTGCTTGCTTTTTAGCCCGTAAAACTGCAGTTTCCATAGCGTAAGCATTCATAATTATGTCGGCGCAGTTCATCAAAACTTCTTGTTGATCGGCGAGAGCCATCATATATTTTTGAGCCGCTGTGCCGAGAATCATCAACGCAACTTTTTTGGCGTTTGCTGCTAATTTGGTTTCCATTGCCAGCAATGAATCGTCATCATCAAACGACATTTGTGGATTCATAATTTCGTCTTGCAAGGCTTTCGCGGCTTGTAACAAACCAAGTTTGCCTTTCATGGCGCGTTTCATCAATTGTCCTGGGATAAGCAGACGGTTGATTTCATTTGTGCCTTCAAAAATGCGGTTGATGCGCGAGTCCCGATAGGCTTTGTCCGCCGGATATTCAGCCGAATAACCATAACCACCGTAAATCTGCACCATTTCATCAACCACATAATCCAAAGATTCTGAACAGAAAACTTTGTTGATTGAACTTTCAACCGCGTA
>DAORIL010001028.1:0-1817 GCA_035438525.1 Pyrinomonadaceae bacterium | reverse complement strand
ATTAAGTTTCAATCTTGATAAATTAGGAGAAATTGCACATCACGAAATAGAATGTTTTTTTTTTACCAAGGTTGGTTAAGAGAAAAATACCACTATCGAAGTATTCAAAAACCGGGGGATGACAGATAAAATCAAGATTTGAAAATTTTGTGAGAATTAAAAAATTAGCTGATACGCAGACGAATGTTATAAAATGAAAAATTGAAAAAAAATATTTGTTAGGATTTATTATTTTGCGATTCTACCCCCAAAATAGTTCGGAATACCGAACCACCGCAAATTATAATGGTTTGCCTGAAATTATAGATTCCAGGCAGATTGTAAATTCTGTCTCGAAATATTTTTTTCTGATAATTATTTTCTTTCTTTTGTTGAGCGGAGCGTGTAGCTCAAGTCAAACAGTCGTTGAACCCCTTATAAAATTCACCAAAATTCCTCCGGCAAAAGAGGGCGGACCCGATAAAATCGACACAATCGAAGGCAATGTGACCAATGCTAAACCCGGACAAAAAATAGTTTTATATGCCAAAAGCGGGATTTGGTGGGTTCAGCCTTTTGCCGATAAATCTTTGACCGAAATCCAGCCTGATTCACAATGGAAAAACACAATTCATTACGGAACAGAATATGCCGCTTTGCTGGTTGATCCAAATTATGTTCCGCTTCCGAAATTAGATACTTTACCCGAAATCGGAAATGGAATTGCTGCTATTTCAACCGTCAAAGGCGAACAAGATTCGAATTCTGACAACCTAAAGACTCTCAATTTCAGCGGCTATGAATGGAAAATCCGCACAAATCCCAGTGATCGCGGTGCAACGGTTAACTATTTTGATGCAGAAAATGCTCAAGTAGATGAGAATGGATTTCTACATTTGCGAATCACTAAACAAACTGATAAATGGACTTGTGCGGAAATAAATTTGACTCGTAGTCTCGGTTATGGAACCTATAATTTTGTTGTTCGGGATGTTTCTCAATTAGAATCAGCAGCGGTTTTCAGTATGTTCACCTGGGATGATCTGGGAACTGACCAGAATCACCGCGAATTGGATATTGAGATCTCACGTTGGGGAGAAACCGCTAATAAAAATATGCAATTTGTCGTCCAACCTTATTATATTCCCGCAAATGTGGCCCGGTTTGCTGCTCCGGCAGGAAAATTAACCTATTCATTTCATTGGGGACCGGGGCGTGTCACTTTTAAAACGATTCAGGGCGAAACCGGCAGCAAAGGACGAATAATTGCCGAACACTCATTTACTTCGGGAATTCCTTCCACAGACAGCGAAACTGTTCATTTGAATTTGTATATTTTCGGGTTTGGTAAAAATCCTTTGCAAAAGGAGAACGAAGTTATCATTGAAAAGTTTGAGTTTCTCCCATAAAAGTTGGATTAAACGATCCAAATCACTTATCTGTTTAGCGGCAGTATTTTTTATTGCGTCTGCTTTAAATCCAATTTACGCGCTCGATCCAAATCGAGCCTTATCGCAATTTCCCCACGAACTTTGGAGAACCGAAAACGGTTTTCCGGGCGGGACGATTTACTCTATTGCTCAAACTTCAAACGGCTATCTCTGGCTCGGAACTGAAAAAGGTCTGGTCAGATTTGACGGTTTAACTTTTAAACTTATTCAGCATAGCGACACGCCGAATCTTCCGGCTGGACCAATTCTCGGGCTAATTGCCGATACGGAGGGAACTCTGTGGATACGTTTACAGAATCCAAGCTTAGTGCGTTACCGCAATGGAAAATTTGAGGATGTTTTGACCAAACTTCAACGTCTTGAACCACGAATTACGGCAATGACAAT
>DAORIL010001027.1:0-1839 GCA_035438525.1 Pyrinomonadaceae bacterium | reverse complement strand
ATCAAAATATATTCATTATTTGTGTGTGCACCATTTCCAGTGATGCCTAAACCATCCAAAACAGGGATGCCTAACGCACCGACGAAATTTCCATCCGAAGCTCCGCCGACCTGAGTTTCGCCAAACTCATAATCCATTGAATCTGCAATACTTTTAGCTTTCTCAAAAAGTCTGATGACATCTTCGGTTCGCTCCATTGGCGGGCGATTTATTTCGCCTAAAAGCTCAAGTGAAACTCGTTCGTCAAAGCTATTCAGATTGCGAATTTCGTTTTGAATTCGATTGGCTTCCTCCATTGAAGTAAAACGAACATCAATTTCTGCCGCAGCATTTTCGGGAATGACGTTTGATGTTGTTCCGCCGTTAATGGTGCAAACATTGATAGTTGTGCCTTTTTCGAGGTCGTTGAGCATATGAATCTGTTGAATTTGGCGGGAAATTTCCAAAATTGCCGATGCACCTTTTTCCGGCTCTAATCCGGCGTGAGCAGGAATTCCGTGAGTCCGTAATTCATACCAGCCTGTTCCCTTACGTCCGGTTTTGACTTTGCCGTTGGCAGAAGGTTCACAAACTAAACAATAAGCAGACTTTTTCGCCTCTGCTTCGACCAATTCGCGTCCGGTGTCGCTCCCGACTTCTTCGTCGCAACTTAGTAAGATGATGATTGGGCGGCTCGGTTTTAAGCCTAATTCGTCAAAAGCGCGCAGAATTTCCAACATCAAAATAACATTGGCTTTCATATCAAAAATTCCGCAGCCGTAAAACTTATCGCCTTCGATTCGGGTTGGATTTTTCTGATTTGCGCCGCGCGGATGAACGGTATCGGTGTGCCCGAGAATAAAGATTGGGGATTGAGGATTGGGGATTTCTGAAAAGACACGGATGAGTAAATGTTCGCCGTAGCCTTCGCGGTAAATTCTGTCAATACTGGAAATAGAGTTAATATTCCGCGCTTCGTTCTCAATCCAATCAACGACCTCACGACTTCCGGCTTCATCATAAGAAGGGGATTCGATTTCGACTATTTGACGGATTTTCTCAATGATTTCCGCTTCTTTATTTTGAAAATATTCGGCAATATTCATTAAAAACTTACATCCTTAATGCCGTTTTTCTCGGCATATTCGCGAGCTTCTTTTTCGGTTTTGAAAATTCTTTCGACATCGTATTCGCGGTCAATTATTTTTCCATTAACCATCATCGGATACATCGGACGCTGCATCATTCCTTTGTTTGCCGGACAAAGATTGAGCAAACCGATTTCTAAAGGCTGCGACGAAGGCTGAGTTTGCGTCACAGGATAATGAACTTTGCGGATGATTTTGCAAGGTAATTCTTCGTTTGCAGCAACTGCATTACTTTGTCCGAAAATCTGATTGAGCATCGTTCCTAAACGATATCCGGCGAGCGCAATTTGTTCCTCAGCAATCCCAAACGCCATTTTATTATAGGCGGCAGAAGGCATTTCGCCACGTTTCAGAGTTGCAGGATAAAGTTTGGTCGAAGCAATCTGAAAACTTTCGTTTTGCCATTTATCGAATTGTCCTATTTCCAAACGGCTCTGCATTTTTGCCAGCGGATATTTTTTCATCATCTTTTGAGCAATCGGCAACAGATATTCAGCATCATTGGCATCATTTTTTCGCGCGATGCTTCTCACTACAATCGAATCCCAGAACCAATGCAGATTTTCTTTACGCGGCGCATCTTTGGGCGAAAGCGAAAATGTATTGCCGCCCTGATCGCCGCCTTTCGGATCGTCAGGAGTAACTCTGCCGGAGGCGTGTAAAGGTTGGTGAATATCTCCGCTAAGATGTAAAACCCAAGCCAACGCAATCG
>DAORIL010001026.1:0-1841 GCA_035438525.1 Pyrinomonadaceae bacterium | reverse complement strand
TATATTGATCAGAAATCTCCTTATTTCCGGGGCGAACAACCCGTCTTTTTAATCAGTAGTGCCTTTTACAATTCCCCAACTCCGCCATATCCACCCCCTAAATTTTCCTAATCAAATTCATTACCAGGCAAACAATTTTGCTTTCGCTTTTGGGAGAGTGAATTATGTTGTCACGTTTAACTTATCAACCCGATTGTTTTTCAGTCGCTTTTAGCCTTGAACTAACCATTGAGGTGTAATTTTGATTAGGAATCGAATGAGTTTTTATAAATTTTGGACGCAATCTGCTTTTTTGGCTGTCTGCTGGCTTGTCCTTCTGATGTCGTGCGTTTTCGGACAGAGCACAAATTTGAATGGATGGAATGAAACCCGGGACAATAATGCTCCTGAAAGCGGTCATAAAAAGCCGCTCGTGATTTCCATCCTACCGAACTATTATGATCAGACCGATGGTATCCCGCTTGCGGAAATAATAAAACACGCCTTTGAAAATAACGGCGAGATAAAAATTGCCCGCCTTGAAGTTGATAAGGCGAGAGCCAGATTGGTGCAGGCAGGACTGCGCTCTAATCCAACTCTGGAGGTCGAGAAAACCAGTGGCAGATTGACTGGTTCGGCTGGCGAAGGCGAACTGAGCGTCGGCGTATCCGTCCCAATTGATATTTACAACCAACGCCGACAGAGAATTGATGTGGCACAAGCGGAAATTACTCTGCGCGAGGCAGAAATTGCCGTCCGGGAGCGGGAATTAGCCAGCCAGGTTTTCGTGAATTATGCCGAAGCACTTGCCTCTTTGCGCGAAGTTCAAATTCTGGAACAATTGCTTGAACTCGATCTGCAAACTGTCAGTTTTGTCCAGATTCGCGTCAATGAAGGCGACACCGCCCCACTGGAACTGCAACTCCTTCAAACTGAAGTCGAGCGGTTACGTTCGCGCCGTCAGCTATCGGAAGGAAAATTACAAGCCGCTCTCTCGCGTCTTAAATTTTACGCCGGTGTGCCGTATGAACAACCCTTAAAACTGCGCGAAGAAATTACCTCGGCAAATTTCAAACAGTTGCCAAAAACTTTAGAAACTTCGATCAGCGTTGCCCTGCGAACCCGCCCGGAAATTCGTGTTGCCGAGTTTGAAGAAGAACTTGCTTCAGCGGGCTTGCGGCTCGTCCGTGCCCAGAGCCGCCCCGAAGTTTCAGCCTCTACCAGATACACGCAAAGTCGCTCAGTTTTTGATGAAACTCCTGTGGGCGCAATTAGCGACCGCGACCGAACTTTGACTTTCGGTATTGCCATCGGAATTCCGATCTTCAACAAAAATCAGGGCGCAAAAGCTGAAGCCGAAATTGCTATCCGGCAGGCACAGGAGAGACGTTCTTTTAGTGAACAGGTTATCAAAAATGAGGTGGTCGTTGCCTTTCAACGGATGGAAGCGGCGAGCCGGGCATTAATAACATTAGAGCGAGATGTTTTGCCGCGTTCGCGTCAGAACATTGAGACGATTCGACAGGTATATGAAATCGGCGAGCTGAAAATTACGGATTTAATCGCCGAGCAAAGAAGATTGCTCGATGCTAACCGTGATTTAACCGAAACCTTGACTGAGCGTTACCGCGCTCAATCGGATTTATTTATCGCCCTGGGAATCGAATTGGAAAATTAAAAATTTATGTCAGAGAAAATTATAGTCGAAAAAATCGAAGAAAAAACGGGTGCTCCGAAGGAAGTTCACCGCCTTGCACCGCAGACGGAAACAAACTCGGACCGCGATGTGACGACGACGCAAATTGTCGAGGTTGAAAAAACCGGATCGAAAAACCGCAGTTTTCCCGCCTGGATAATCGCTG
>DAORIL010001025.1:0-1842 GCA_035438525.1 Pyrinomonadaceae bacterium | reverse complement strand
ACTAAAAGTAAATCAGCCAAACCGAAAGGCTACAATTTAGGCGATACGGCTACCCACGAACGTCGGAGAAAAGGGTAATAATAGCAGATTTTATTAATGCAGAGGCGATGAGAAATTATCGCCTTTTTTATTTATCGAATTCAGTTAACAAAACTGCATCCCGATACTGCTGTCCGCGTGAAATTGCTAATTTGCTTCCATCTTTTGACCATGAAAAATTAAAAATCTGCTCTTGCGGGAAGGAAATCAACTCTTTGATTTCACCAGTTTGGAGGTCTTGCCTAACCAATTTATTGCCAAAAGCGTAATCCAAACCCATTCCATCGGGGGAAAATTTGATGGAATTTTTGTATCTCTGAATTTTATAAAATTTGACCTCATTCGGATTTTCGGTTGGAACTACCGTTGCTTGAAAATTGCTTTCTTCATCGGCGCTTTCGATAGAATTTTTCAAATTCAGAAACACCAGATATTTTCCGTCACTCGAAATAGAAAGAAATCCGGCGGGAACGGTGTCTTCTCGTGAAAAAAATACTTCTTCTTTTTGTTCGATTAAATTAAAGCGTTTGATAGACGAATTTTCGCGGGTGCGGTGGAGATAATAAACGAAATTTCCATCCGGAGAAGGCGTAGGATAAAGGCGCAAACCGTCTTTGCTGTCAGTAATTTGTTTTAGGTTTTCACCCGTATTATCCATTCGCCAAATATTTATCAAACGTCCGCGATTGGCGAGAAAAAAAATCTTTCCATCGGCTGCTGTTTTGGCATAATCGGATTGAAATTCCGTATTTGAAGTCAAAATCTGACGGGTTTTGTCCGAAATATTTATCGTTGAAAGATTTGCCGAAGGATTTTTTTCGTCTGACGAAGCGTAAATAATTTTTTCGTTGCCAATCCAGTCGAGTGACGTTTCGCCAAAATTTCCCGAATTACTTGTTGTTAAGGCTTGCTGTTCGGCAATATTTTTACTATCGGCAATATAAATATTTGAATTGTGGACGCTTTGCATCGCCAGAATTTTTTTGCCGTCCGCCGAAATGGAAACTTTTTCAAATGAATTCAGACCATTGCTGATTCTTTGGACTTCACCGCCCGGATAAAATAATTTCCAAACTTGGGATTCTCTGCCAAGTTCTTTGGCTAGCACAATCAGCGTTTCTCCGTCAGGCAACCAAACTGCTGAATCGAATTGTCTTAAACGATTGGATTTTATTTCTTCAACAGTTCCTGTTTGAACATCGGCAACAAAAGGTTTAGTTGACCGCTCCTCAGCGGCTTGGGCGATAAAGGCAATTTTTTTGCCGTCAGGCGACCAGGAAGGTGTGGCAAGATAATAAAAATTTTCGGGATAAAAACGCGTGTGAAACTCACGTTCTTCTGAGTTTTCGAGATTTTTCAGATATAAAATTTGATGTCCCGAAAAGTTTCTAATAAAAGCAATATATTTGCTGTCGGGCGAAACTGCAAAATTTGCCCACGTTTTTTCGGCAATTAATTTGGTTTCACCCCCAAATCTGGAAACTTGCAAAATATTGGCGACGCGGCGTGGAATCTCCGAATTTCTAAAAAAGATGGAGTCTCCGTTCGGCGAAAATTGGACGGAAGAAAAATTTTCAACGCTTGGAACGTCTAATTTTATCTCTTTATTAGAAACAATATCCTTTAAATATAGACTTTTTTGCCGCGAATAAACACACATATTCCCGTCAGGCGAAAGGCTCGGATAATCAATATTTCCTGTGTCAGTTACTTTCAAAAACTGCACATTTTCAACGGACGGCGGAAAATAAGTCCGCACTTTTTGGCGAAATATTCGATAACAGACAAAACTGGCGAATAGAA
>DAORIL010001024.1:0-1845 GCA_035438525.1 Pyrinomonadaceae bacterium | reverse complement strand
GACGGCGTTTGAGCTACCAAATTACAAACAAAAAGTAGAGCAACAAAGATAATTTTTTTCATAGTTGGAAAACATCATAAATAAACTTATCCAACCTGTCTAATCAAAAAGACAGACTAAAACTCCTTCATTAATTTAAACCAACATTATTTACAAAAATTCCTGATGATTGAAATCTTGAATCAAGTCTTTGACTTGTGCCGTAAATGACGAAGTTTCCGTTTCTTGAAATATCGGGTCGCCCAACTGAAATCCCTTGCGAAATCGAAACTATTTTTGTTTCTCCGGTTTGAACATTTTTCATTAAAATATTCCCACCTAAATTCTTGGCATTAGTGCTGAAAACAACCCAACTTCCATCGTGACTGATCGAGATTCTTTCACCTTGCCCGATCGGTGTATCGGCATCAGGTTCTTGTCCATCTTTACCAAGACTAAGACGAACAATTCTACCCGTTTCAATTTCGGCCAAAAAAACGTCTTGAACCTTGTTAGTATCCCCCCCGACCATATTTGTTGCTGTAGTGGAAAATGTTACAAATTGTCCGTTGCCTGAAATTGCCGGAGCAACAACACGACTACTGCTTTCATCTCCCTGGTTACGTTCCCCTCTTTCCGAAGTAGTGCTGACCCTTTTTAATTTTGGATTTCCGCTTTGCCAGACGTAAATGTCCCATAGGTTGTTTTTGTCGCTTTCGATTAACGGAAAGTAATTATAAAATGCGATTCGTGAGCCGTCTTCCGAAATGGAAGGGTTTGAGCCGCCCCCACCTTTTTTGGTTTTCTCATCACGGCTAATTAGCGTAACCGTTCCGCTTTGCATATCTTTCAGGAAAACATTAACGGTTGAAGTTCCATCAACACCAGCAGTTAGAGTGCTGGCTGAGGAACTAAAAGCAATAAATCTACCATCTCCCGAAATTGTTGGCTCAAAAGCTTCGGAGTTGGCTTCGATCCCACCCGGTGCATCGCTAACTGCGGAAATTGTGTTTCTCTCATAATTCCAGACGAAAACATCACGAACCCCATTTGTATCAATTGGAACTAAATTTGTTGCATATGATTCAAAAGCAACTGATTTTCCATCAGCCGAAATTGCCGGAGCAAAACTATTGCCGTTTCCTTCTCCGTTGGTTGCTGACGAACTAATCATTCTCGTTTCACCCGTTTTTCTATCACGCCAAATTATTTGACGAAATTTTCCTTTAGAACCACCAAGTCCGGGGGCATACGATACAAATGCGACATAACGGCCTTCATCTTCCCCTTTTCCCCCAATTACAGGGGCAGTTGAATCGTAAAAAGTGCCAAAACTTTTATCATCTGTGCTGCGGCTGACAAAATCTATTTTGGGTAAGGGGCTTGTCGTTGACGTTGTTGGTGTTCCGTTAGTTGGATTGCTAATTGGGGATTTGCTGCAATCAGCAATTAGGGTTAAATTCGTGTTTGGCACAACTCCCTGATTATTGGTCATCTTACATTGGCGCGGTCCGCTTGTCTGCGTAATACTGTAATCATCGCCCTGCGGATAGCCGCCAAGATTTGCCGTCGTGGAAAATGGATATTGATACCTCCGACGGTAATTATCGGCAAAATTAAAAACCTCTCCCTGTTCAATTCCGATAACTTGCAATTTAAAGATCGAAAACTGAGGATTGCCGCAATTAGCTGTTATCACAATATCTTGGTTGCCGAATTTTCCGCGTTCTTGTTGAAAAAAATTACAGGTTCGTGGTCCGGCTGTTTGAGAAATACTGTAATTTTGTCCGTTGGCAAATTTTGAAGCAAAATAAGCTGTCGGATTTGATGAATTCAAAATTAACTTTTGCCCGTCAGGAAGAGTAA
>DAORIL010001023.1:0-1847 GCA_035438525.1 Pyrinomonadaceae bacterium | reverse complement strand
ATTGTCACCGAAAAATACGAACAGCCATCCACTGATGCAATTGCGCTCTCTAAACAAATTAACACAAATTCAAATTCGCAGGTTCGCAGTTTAATACTCTCAAACCCTGCAAACACATCAGTTAATACTAATACTGTGCAACCGACCGGAAATTCCATCAACCCGAATCTGCGCGAAGTCATCGTCAATGGCGGGAGTTCTGCGAGTTTTAATTCGCTCAAACCTGTAACGATCAGTTCAACCAATGAACGTAATATTCCGGTGCGGTTTAATGGCAAAGCCTATCGCGGAAAACTTGAATTATTTGTCAATGGACGCGGAACTTTGAGCGTTATCAACGTCATTAAATTAGAAGATTATGTGCGCGGAGTTGTGCCGAATGAGCTAGGATTCCCTGCTCTCGAAGCCCAAAAAGCACAAGCCGTTGCCGCTCGCACTTATGCTGTCAGCAAAATCGGACAATTTGGCAACGAAGGTTTTGACGTTTTTCCGACTACTCAATCTCAGGTTTATAACGGTTACGGTTCAGAAACTGCGATGGGTAATCAGGCGGTGGCAGAAACTCGCGGAATCATTGCACTTTATGATGGAAAACCGATTCGCGCAATGTATACTTCGACCTGCGGCGGACGCACCGAAGATGTCAAAAATATCTACACGGATTTTGATGCGCCATATTTGAAAGGTGTCGAATGCGCCTTTGAAGGTCATAAATATTTTGAACCAATGCTGGTCAAATCAAATCGTGAGCCTGCAAATGTCAAAGACGAAAATTATCTGGAACTTGTCCGAATTATTTCTCAATTTGGAGCAAACGGTTTTGTGATCAGCGGAAATCGTTTTTCGGATGAATGGTTTCAAAGTTCGCCAACCGGTGCGGAAATTTCAAATTGGTTAGGACAGGTTGCGAGCCGGTTTGCTAAACCAACTTCGCCGTTTGCCAATAAAACACTAACCAATATTGAATTTGCCAAGTTTATGGCTTCGGTGTTTTATTCGCCAGAAACCACTGATACTTTGTTGAGCGACGGCGACATCAATTACCAGCTTTCGTTTACCGATGCAGACAAAATCCCGACCGATCAGCGCGCAAATTTGGCGATGCTGTTCCGTGACGGCTGGCTTTCGCTCTATTCAGATGCCACTTTTCGACCAAATGAAAATATGTCGCGCAGTCGTCTAATTCGTTTAATCTATTCGATCTATGCCAAGAAAAAATGGCTTCCGACAATGCAAAGCGGTTCAGCCAAAACAACGACAGACGGCAAATTAATCTTAAAATCAGGCAAGGGTGAAAAACAACTCACTTTGCGCCCGGATGTTTTTCTCTTCAGACAATTTGGCGACACTTATTATCAAGTCAAAGAAACTGCGCTCATCGGTGGCGAAACGGTTAGTTATCAAACCAATTTTGCAAACGAAGTCATTTATTTAGAAGTTAAACCGAGTTCGCAAACTGCGACACCCGAAAGAACTTCGCCGTTTACTATGTGGACGACAAATCTGTCGGCATCGGCAGTCCAGTCGCGCCTTTCGCGTTATGTGCGGGGAATCGGCACACTCTACGATGTCAACATCAAACGCAAAGGATTTTCGCGCCGTGCCATTGAACTCGAAATCATCGGCTCAAACGGTAAATTTTCACTTGTCGGTGGAAAAATCCGTTCCGCTTTACGGCTCAAAGAACAACTTTTCGTGATGAACAAACGGTATGATTCAAATGGTCGCGTCCTTGCTTATAATTTCACCGGCAAAGGTTGGGGACACGGAATTGGAATGTGTCAATACGGAGCTTTCGGATTGGCCAAACAAGGCTACAAATACGATGCAATTTTGAAGCATTATTA
>DAORIL010001022.1:0-1849 GCA_035438525.1 Pyrinomonadaceae bacterium | reverse complement strand
AGCTCGGCATTTTTAATCGCCGTATTTTCTTTCAAAGCCAATTCGATTGCTTGATCGAGCGTCAGCGTTTCCTGAGCCAACGCCGGAATTAGGTTAATCAAAATGACGATTATAAATAAAATTAAAATTTTTATGATTTCTAGCATCTTCATATCCTTTTTATCTATTTCAGCCGAAAAGCTGATGATACGAAGATACTTTTGGGCAGGGTGTAATGTGATGTCCCCAACGGCACATTTAAAAGGTGTAATTTACTTATAAGGAAGATACATCAGAGAAATTAGGATGTCGGAGGAGTTTAACTATTGCAAATATAATTGGTTAGGTTTTTTTTAAACACAAAAACACAAAAGGTAAAAGGGCAAAATAAAAGATTTTTTAATTCAAACTATCTAGAAAATCTTTGTGCCTTTGCTACTTTGCGCCTTTGCCTTAAAAGTTAGATTAAAATCAAGGATTATTTATTTGAGAATTTTTCCGTTTTCTAAGATGTTTCCCTGAGAGTCAATCGTCCAAAATTCGGCAGTTTCCGGTTTGACTGAAAACAAAATAAAACTATTTACTTCATCATTGCCGAAACCGAAAAACGGCGTATTTTTTTCTAAATTTCCTCTTCGCAGTTTGCCGCCTGTTCCACTGGTGAAGTAGTGAATTCCGGCTTGTGGCTGCGGATGTTCGTAAACGTGGTCGTGCCCATTGAGGACAAGATTAACTTTGTATTTTTTTAATAAAGGCTCAATTAATTCCCTAATATTCAACATTTCCCCTTCATCACTCGAATCTACTCCGTGCCTTTTTGCCGATGAATACAATGGATGATGCAGAAACACGATTTTCCAGTTAGCTTTCGATTTTGCCAAACTCTTTTCCAACCAGTCGAGTTGAAGGTTTCTTTCCATTTCCTTTTCTTTATTCGCAAAAATAGTCGAATCGAGAGCGAAAAATTCGATTAAATCGTTTTTGCGGTTAAAAGAATAATATGTTTTTGCACCCATTCCAAAAATCATTTTTTGCAGAAGCACTCCCCATTCATTGCGGACATCGTGGTTACCCAAAACAGCCCGTAGTTCAACTCCATTTTCAAAAAGTCCCTGATAAGGTTTCAAAAACTTCTTTTCAAAGTCGTCAGGGGAGCCGGATTCATAGATATTATCACCAAGAAACAACAGCAAATCGAAATGACTTTTTTCTTGGATTTTCAGCATCTGTTCGGCAACTGCATATTGTTCTTCGTTCCCAGTTCCCATATCACCAAAGGCAGCAAACCGGACTTCTTCCTGAGCAATTTCGCCGGATGGTAGATCAGATTTCGTTGGAAATGAGTAATTACTCGTTGTAATCAGAATAGTTAAAACGAGTAAAGAGAATACTTTGACCAAATGTTTTCCAAAAAGTTTTTTCATAGTTTAATTTAATGCAGAGATCGCGGAGAGCGCAGGGAAATTAAAAAAAAGCTCTGCGAACTCTGCGAACTCTGCGTTTAAAAAACTTTATCGCGGCGAATTTAACATCGCTAAATGTTCAAATTCCTTTCCGGTAAAACGAACAACCAGAATCCAAAGAATCGAAAGCGGCACGACTATCAAGGCTAACCATCTTGCTGCCTCCAAACTATTACCGGCAACCACAAACAGGTTTACTGCAACAGCACCGGCTTTGGCAAAACGCTGGACGAACAGATCAATAAAGGCTTTTGCCCGCAGACGTTCTTCCGGCTCAGGCGGCACATAAAGAGTTTCTTGTGCCTGTTGATTGAGCGAATAATTTAGTCCGTTATCTGTAACGGCTAAAAACATCGCACCCGCCAGGCGCGGAACAGCTAAAAAACCAACCGAACCAAGTAAGATCA
>DAORIL010001021.1:0-1853 GCA_035438525.1 Pyrinomonadaceae bacterium | reverse complement strand
ATTGGTTGCCGAATCGGTTTGGACTGAACGGATTCTCTGGCGGGCTTTTTTGGCGCGTCTGATGGTATTTCGCCGGCGGAGACTGGTTCCGGCCCAATCCGAAACTTGCTTTAACGGATGCCATTCAAAACTGGCAAGCGGCAAAACTTCGCTTGAAGCATCTTTCAAACGCATTGTAGCAATTGCTAAAATTCCCATCAAAGCATTAAAAAGCATTCCAACCGCAATTACCAGCCAACCGGGAGCGAGTCCGACTTGCGCCCGCTGCACAAATGTTTCAAGCGTTGGAGCGGGGAACGGATGAATATAAACTTTGAGTGTCCATGACAGAGCAAGCAACATAAAAATCCACATATAATTACTTCGCAAACGTCTGCCGAAGGCTTCAAGCTCGCTGATCGTAAAATGCGGAGTTATCAAGTCTGCCGAAAGATGATCCGCCCATTCTTTATCCGGTGGAATGGTTTGATGGGACAACATCGGCGCAAAATAACCTGTTTCCAAAACGCGCACCCGCGAAGCCCAAACCTCATAATAACGGTAACGACGGGCTTCCATAAAAAGAAAAATTGCGACCAAAATTGAATTGATTGGAATCGCAAAATGTGGATTGTCAGGCGAACTGAAAACAAACGAAAGAGTTGCACCGGCAGTAATTACCGCCCAGTTAGTGGTTGCGTCAAGCCGTCCGCGCCAAACATTTGAACGCTGAACTTCGCCGCGATAAAAATGAATCATCGCGGTATTAAAATCTTGCGTTGAAAGCTTTTGCGGAATCGCTGTGGGATTAGTTTCCTTCTTTTTGCTCCTGACCTGAACCGCATCTTTGAGCGAAAGAAATGATGTATCAACGTGACTAATATGAATATCTTCTTCGGCTTCTTTTTTATTAAGCCGAAATCTGTCTTTCATAATTTTGATGTAAAGCGTGGCGAGTATTTAACTCAAAAATCAGTTTAACACTTTCGAGTTGTGATGCAAGAATTATTTTACATTTCGCAATAAATCCAAAAGTTTTTGAATTTAGCGGGGGCAGAAGGGGGACGGAGGGACCTTAAAAGACAAATGCAGAACAAACAAAAGCAAACAATTCTATTTAGAATTTGTCTTAAATTCTAAAATTTAGGGAGCAGGAGTAAAAATACTGGGGGATTGATACGTTACGCCAAAAGTAATTCCGGTTTTGGGACTGTATTTAGAAATTCCAAAAATCCCGGCAGCGTCAAATTTTAGGCCGGAAGCCTTAACTTGCATTCCAAGTCTGACTTGCGACAAACTTTCGGTTCCGATTGGCGCAGTTCCGGAACGGGTGTTTTTGCGTCCATTAATTTCGCCAACTACATTAACATAGTCAGATACTCGAAAAATTCCCGCTAAACCATATAAAAACACATCATTTTGAGTAAATCTTTCAATCGGTGCGGTCAAAATTCCTAAGCCGATATTCCCGTAAATATTGGCTCGTGGGTCGCTTCCTTTTTTCTTGCCAAATTTCTTTTGCACCAGAATTTTACTGAAAATATTAATTTGATTGGTTCCGATTCCTCGGGCTTGGTCGGTGTTTGGCATTTGAAAGCCAAATTTCATTCCGATTGCCGGACGTTTTCCGCTTTCATTAAAAAGTTTGATTTTGGTCGAAATCGTAAAATCATCAAAGTCGTTGGTCGAATTTCCGGTTACATTTAAAGGAATTGCGGAAACTCCTTTAGAATTTATCGCCAAATAATTTTGCAGCGTTCCTTCGATTTGAAGCTCAACGTTAGAAGCAAAACCTTGGCGCACCCGAATATCGCCAACTCTGGTCAGATCGCCTTTTAATCCCGAAAGCGGGAATTTAGCATCCTGAAAAAAAT
>DAORIL010001020.1:0-1853 GCA_035438525.1 Pyrinomonadaceae bacterium | reverse complement strand
CAAAGATGTTCCAACTGAACCCGCTTTGCGATTATTTATATCCTGATTAAAAGTTACAACAGGTGAGCCTTCCGACATTCCGTAACCTTCGAGGATTGGAACATTAAAACGATTTTCAAAATCCTGCAAAACCTGAAGTGGAAGCGACGCGCCGCCTGAAACGCAAATTCTCAAATTTTTGGCAATTGTCTCGTAATCAAATTTTGGTTCTTGGTAATGGTTTAATCCCCAATACATCGTCGGAACGCCCGCAAAAATCGTGACTTTGCACTTTTCCATCAAATCAAAAACAGATTCAGGATTAAATTTTGGCAACAAAACACTACTTGCCGCTTTGTAAATTCCTGCGTTCATCAAAACGGTCATCGCAAAAATGTGAAAGAGAGGTAAAACGATCAGCAGAGTATCGGCATTAGTTAGTTGAAGAAAATCCGCACAGAGAAAGGCATTTTGCAGTAAATTTGAATGGGTTAATTCCGCACCTTTGGGTTTTCCGGTTGTGCCTGAGGTATAGATGATAACTGCCGTATCTTCCGCCGAAGTATCAACCGTTTCAAATATCGGCGATTGATTCGCGACAAACTCAGCGAAAGTTTTGACGCCTTCAATCGGCGAAGGCATTTCAGGTTTCGGCATCATTAAAAAGAAATGTTCGCAATTTGGGGCTTCGTCAAAACCTGCCTTCCCCATTTTCCCCATCGGTAGTTCATCGCTGCCGACAAAACAAAAATAAGCCTTCGCATCGCTGTCGTTGAGGTGATAAGTGATTTCGTCTTTTTTGAGCAGGACACTAAGCGGAACAACCGTTGCCCCGGCTTTCAAAATCCCAAAGTAAATGATCGGAAAATAAGGGAGATTAAAGCAACTGAGCGCGACTTTATCGCCTTTTTCGATGCCGATGCTTTTTAAGCCATTGGCGACCTGACACGCCGCACTGTTTATTTGGGCAAAACTTAGCTCGGTATCCATCAAGGTAAATGCAGTTTTGTTCGGATATTTTTTGGCACTACTGTCTAAAATTACGGAAAGATTTAACATAATGCTCCATTATTAGTCAGAAAATGAATTTTGGTTTCAAGCAATTTCATCCACGAAGCAACACGAAGTTTTCACGAAGAAAAGGAACAATTTTTTAGCCAAAGAAAGGCTAAACATTGAGAAAAGCAGCAAAAATAAGTAAAAAACTTCGTGTCCTCTTCGTGAAACTTCGTGGATAGTTATTCCAAATGATGTCTATTATGTCTTGGAATGCGAATTGTCACAAAAAGGCGGCGATTTGGTTAATTTACAATTGCATAATTTTGCCTTTCCGTCCTTTTTAGCCGCGCAAAGCAACGGTTTAAATTTAGTTCCGTGATGCGAACCATCGCAAACAGGCTGATTTTTACTGCATCCGCATCGGCACCACAGATATTTTTCATCCTTTTTGAATTCGCAACTTGTCGGTTCAAGTTTAGTAGTGGTTTCTTTCTTAAAACCTTTGGCAATTTCGCTGTCTGGTTTATCCGAAGTAATGATGGGATAAAAATAACTTGCCGTCCATTTATCTTTGGGGTCATTGACCAATCCAAGTTCGGTCGGGAATTGACGGGTAAATTTTGCCGTTCCAAAAAGTTGATCCCACAACGAAAACATATTTCCAAAATTGCCGTTGGGGTCGCTGATGCCGTCAATCATTGATTTGCCGTGATGTGCGTAATGAAAAGCGGGAGTAATAAAAATATGTTCCAAAATATAGGTTAAAGGATTGAGAAATTTATATTTATACAAAAATTCATCCCAACGAACTGTGCTGTGCGAACCGATAATGATGATTTGTTTGGCAATCAGACCAATCGCGACGGCTTTTAATC
>DAORIL010001019.1:0-1855 GCA_035438525.1 Pyrinomonadaceae bacterium | reverse complement strand
CAGTAAATTCGGTATGAGGCAACTCCTGAAAAAGTTCATCAATCGTTTGTTTAATTGAGTCATCAATTTTGACATAACCAACCGGAAGATTTTCATAACAACGCTTCGGTTCGTTTCTAAGTTCTGCTAAATTGCCATTTTTATTAATAACAAAGGCATTTGAAACTTCAAGAAAGTCATGGTCTTCGGTCGCAATCCAAAAGATCGGAACAGCCTTAAAACCGCGTCCGCGTAAACATTCGGTGAGTTTAACAGCTGAAAGGGCTTTGTAAATGGTATAAAGCGGTCCAGTTAAAAGTCCGGCTTGTTGTCCCGAAACAACGGCAACCGTTTCAGATTGACGCAAAAGTTTAATATTTTCGAGTGTTTTTTCGGAACCGTGACAAACTCCTCCATTCATTTCGAGCAAAACATCACAAAGCGCATTTCTATCTACTTTATAATTTTCCAAAACATCGGGAATCCGTTTAGAAATTTGAGTGTGAGATTCAATTGCATTTGGATAATACTTTTTCAAGCTCAATGGATTTTCCTGATATTGGACGAAAAGCCGCGATTGTTGCGGAATTTTGGCGAAAGAAAGACTTTCAGTTCTGATAACTTTTTCGGATGGACAGGGGCAGACAGCTTCTTGGTTCACAAAATTACTCCTAATTATTTTAATTATAAGATTCTCTGCCTTAATTTCAAAACAAAAAGGACGATGTTTTCACACCGCCCTTTTTTTACCTTTGATATCACAATTAATTTGGGTTTGAAGCGACTCTCGGACGAGAGGTGGTTTCACCCGTATTGGCAATGGCATCCCTTTCAATCTGATAGATTCCTGATGAATGTGTTCCGATCAAAATTTTATTCGAATTTTTAGGATCAAAAGCCATGGTCCAAACTCTTCGTGTCGGAAGATTTAAATCTTTGGTATCAATTTGTTTCCAAAGATTTCCACCATCTAAAGAATGATAAATTCCTCCGCGACCTTCCATTGCACTGGCAACGATTATCTCATTAGGATTGTTGGGGTTTATTAAAATACTATTGTAATTTCCAATCGGTAAATTTCCGCCACGGCGGGTCCAGCTCTGACCACCATCACGCGAAAGGTAAAAAGTTTGCGAAGTTCCAACATAAACCCAATTTGGATTTTGCGGATTGGTTTCAATCGCGTTGATAGTTGAATTCTCTGGAATGTCGGTCATTTTTTGCCAGGTCAAACCGCCATCTTTTGAAACCACTACACTTGAGCGAGAAGTGCCGGCCCAAATAGTTTGCGGCTGTGCTTCATCAGTATGGACTACAAAAATTTGCTCATCAATTCCTGCCGGAAGAGGCAATTTTTCCCATCCTTTGGTTAAATCATAGGTTCGATAAAGTCCTTTATCCGTCGCGGCGTATAACCCATTTTTGCCGTCATTAGAATAGAATAGGCATGAAAGGAGGCAAACCAATTTGGCACTATCACAACAAACAAGGTCGCCGAGCCATGCCCAACTCGATGAAGGATCCTTTTTACGCCGAACGTCTCAAGTTTATCGAAGAACGTCGCCGAAAACGTCTCGAGTTCATGTCGAATCAACAAAATCGGCCACCACCAGCACCAGCATCGTCCATGAAGACACGTGACCAGCAGATAAGTCAACAGTCGCAACGATCTGACGATTCGCGTAAGCCAAATCAAATGTCAAGAGCGATGGATAGACAGAATCATCATCAAATGAGTGATCACAACAATAATAATTCTAGTTATAATAATCAGCAACAAAAAGAGTCAATTATGAAATTGTTGACGAAGAATTTGGCCGCAAATCCAATCATGGAAGAAGACGAAGATTTGTATGTTAATAATAATAATAATAAC